>DATBAZ010000523.1:0-37624 GCA_036271255.1 Alphaproteobacteria bacterium | reverse complement strand
GCCAAAACCCAAGCGCCCGGGCCCTGATTCTGTGGCGGATTTGCCGCAGTTTCGCGCCCAACGTGCGGAAAGTTTCAATGTGCCGCAGCCTTCGGCTTCTTCGCCCCCGGGGCGGAGGTACCGGCGGGTGCGTCCGCCGCGGCTTCCGGCTTGGGCGGGTCGCTCTCGATCCGGGCGCTGATGATCCGGTCCGGCTCGCTCACATGGCCGGAATCGGGATCGCCGGTTTCGATATGGTTCACATACTCCATGCCGCGGATCACCTTGCCCCAGATCGTATAGAGCCGGTTGAAGTCGGGCAGCGCCTTCAGGCAAATGAACCATTGCGAATCCGCGGAATCCATGTCCTGCGCACGTGCCATCGACACCGTGCCGCGCACGTGCGATTCGGCGCTGATCTCCGCCTTCAGCTTCACCCCGGACCCGCCCGCGCCGGTGCCCAGCGGATCGCCGGTCTGGGCCAGGGTCCCGGGGATCACCCGGTGCCACTTGACCCCGTTATAGAAGCCCTGCCGCACCAGCTCCTTGATCCGCTTCACATGGTTGGGCGCCAGGTCCGGCCGCATCCGGATCACCACCGGCCCATCCTTCAGCTGGATGATCAGCACATTGTCCGGATCGTCATCCGGCGCCGACGGCGTCTGTGCGACCGACGGGAAGGCCAGAACCAGAAAAGCGAAAAGGGCAACCACAAGACGCATCGACACACTCCCACAGGCGTCATCCCAAGCGGCAGGCATCATAGATTTGTGGCAACGGAATGACAGAGGCATTTGTGCGTGCCCCCAATACCCCGGCCCCTATATCTTGATCCGCTTCCGTGAAATCCCACATGACCCGGATCATGACATCAGAACATTCAATCGAAAGCGCGTGGCACGGCACGACCATTCTCTCCGTGCGCAAGAACGGGCGTGTCGTCGTGGCCGGCGACGGCCAGGTGACGATGGGCCAGACCGTGATGAAGGCGAACGCCAGGAAGGTGCGCCGGCTGGGTGAGGGCGGAAAGGTCATTGCCGGGTTCGCCGGCGCGACCGCCGATGCCTTCACCCTGTTCGAGCGGCTGGAGGGCAAGCTGGAGAAGCACCAGGGCCAGCTCACCCGGGCCTGCGTCGAGCTGGCGAAGGACTGGCGCACCGACCGGTATCTCAGGCGGCTGGAGGCGATGATGGCCGTGGCCGACGCCGACGTCTCGCTGGTGCTGACCGGCACCGGCGACGTGCTGGAGCCGGAACGCGGCATCATCGGCATCGGCTCGGGCGGCGTCTATGCGCTGGCCGCGGCCCGCGCCCTGGTCGAAGTCGACGGGCTGGAGGCGGAGGAGATCGCGCGCCGCGCCATGGGCATCGCAGCCGATATCTGCGTCTACACCAACACCAACGTCACGCTTGAAGCCATCGGCGAGAGCATCGCGAGCACCCCCCATTCATGAGCATACTCACACCCAAGGATATCGTCTCCGAGCTGGACCGCTTCATCGTCGGCCAGCATGACGCCAAGCGCGCCGTCGCCGTGGCGCTCCGCAACCGCTGGCGGCGCCAGCAGCTGGGCCAAGCGATGCGCGACGAGGTCCTGCCCAAGAACATCCTGATGATCGGCCCGACGGGCGTCGGCAAGACCGAGATCGCCCGGCGGCTCGCCAAGCTGGCCGAGGCGCCGTTCATCAAGATCGAGGCGACCAAGTTCACCGAGGTCGGCTATGTCGGCCGCGACGTGGATTCGATCATCCGCGACCTGATGGAAACCGCGCTCACCATGGTGCGGGAGAGGATGCGCAAGGAGGTCGATGAAAAGGCGCAAGCCGCCGCCGAGGAACGGCTGCTCGACGCGCTGGTCGGCAAGACCGCGCAGGACGGCACCCGCGCCACCTTCCGCAACAAGCTCCACGCCGGTGAGCTCGAGGATCGCGAGATCGAGATCGAGGTCGCCGATACCGGTTCGGGCGGCATGAACACGTTCGACATTCCCGGCATGCCGGGCGGCAGTGTCGGCATGATCAATCTCGGCGAAATGCTGGGCAAGATGGGCGGCGCGCGGACCAAGACGCTGCGCCTCACCGTCAAGGCGGCGCGCGAGAACCTGATCCAGGAAGAGGCCGAGAAGCTGCTGGACCAGGAGCGGGTGACCCGCGAGGCGATCGAGCTGGTCGAGCAGAACGGCATCGTGTTCCTCGACGAGATCGACAAGATCGCCGGCCGCTCGGAATTCCGCGGCGGCGGCGATGTCAGCCGCGAGGGTGTCCAGCGCGACCTGCTGCCGCTCATCGAAGGCACGGTGGTCAACACGAAATATGGGCCGGTGAAGACCGACTATATCCTGTTCATCGCGTCGGGCGCCTTCCACCTGGCCAAGCCGTCGGACCTGCTGCCCGAGCTGCAGGGCCGCCTGCCGATCCGGGTCGAGCTCAACCCGCTGAACCAGGCGGATCTCAAGCGCATCATGCTCGAGCCCGAGGCCAGCCTGATCAAGCAGTACAAGGCGCTGATGGAGACCGAAAAGGTGACGCTCGCCTTCACCGACGAGGCGATCGACGAGCTCGCCCGCCTGTCGGCCGAGATCAACGCCACGGTCGAGAATATCGGCGCCCGCCGCCTGCACACCGTGCTGGAGCGGCTGCTGGAGGAGGTCAGCTTCGACGCCAGCGACAGGCCGGGCAGCAGCGTGACGGTGGATCTCGCCATGGTGAAGGACAGGGTCGGCGTGCTCTCGAAGAACGCCGATCTGTCGAAGTTCATTCTGTAATCATCAAAGCGCGCCTCCCCCCTGGAGGGGGGAGGCGAATTGCGAGATCACTTCCCGCCCGTCATATCCTTCAGGATGCCGCCGGGCGTGTATTCGAAGCTGATCATGTTATAGGCGCCGCCGGTCGAGGTGCCGCCCAGCCAGTCGGGCCAGAAACCGCTGCCCGACTTTGACCCTGCCTCGGCCGGGTATTGATCGATCTTGGTGCCGTCCGCTTCCTGGATCGTGTGGAGCGGCTTGCCCAGCGCCGCCACGACCTCGGTCTGGTTGGTGGTGCCGGGCTTGAAGCCGCTGACCTTGTCGCTGCTGATCAGGTTGACGTCGCTTCCACATCCGGTCAGGGACACACCGGCGGTCAGCAGCAGGGCGGTCAGGGCGGCGGCATGCCTCAACATCGTTTCACATTCCTATGAGGTCCGAAAGACGGCGCGAGTTTTGCGCGAAATCGCGAGGCCGCGCAACAGAACTCCGCATATCCCAATCGACAGGCGCGATCCGCTTGCGTAGAACATCTTTCAATAATTGAAAGGGAGACGGATATGGCGGGCCATGGCACTGCGGGAATCGGGGGCGCGGCCGCACTGGCGCTTGTGTTGATGGCCGGCGGTGCGAAAGCCGCCGACGTCATGCCCAACCCGACATTGGCGAACGGCATCGCGCTGGCCAATGTCGCGATCTCGGTCAGCGATCTCGAGAAATCGACCAAGTTCTATCAGGCGCTGGGCTTCACCGCCGGCGACCGGCATGAGATTCCGGCCGGGTTGGCCCAGAAGACGCTGGGCGTGTCGGCCGACACCAAGATCGATGTCCGCTTCGTCATCGCCAACGGCATGTATGTCGAGCTGGTCCATCTCTCCCCGCCCGCGTCCAAGCCCGCCTCGACCGGCTCCGGGTCGCAGCTCGGCCTCGCCAACTTCGCCTTCCGCGTCGACAACCTCGATCGTGTCGCCAAGATCGTGAAGGACAATGGCGGCGCCGTGCTCGACGCCACCCGCACCGCGCTGGGGCCGGGGATCGAGGCCGTCTTCTGCACCGACCCGGACGGCACGAAGCTCGAGCTGGTCGGCCCGGCCAAGAAGTAAGCACCTTTCCGTCATTGCGAGCACGGCGCAGCAATCCAGGGCCATCACCCCGAAAGTCACCGGCATGGCTCTGGATTGCTTCGTCGCTCCGCTCCTCGCAATGACGGTCATTGTCATCAACGGAGGAAAACTCGATGGGTAAGGTTTCACGGATTCTCGCCGCCGGCGCGTTCGGTCTTGTTTGCGTTGCCGCAGTCGCACCGACTGTCGGGGCGCGCGCCGATGTCGGGCCGAATGCGAAGCCGACGGACGGCGGCATGGTGTTCGCCAATGTGTCGATCTCGGTTGCCGACATGGACAAGTCGACCAAGTTCTACCAGGCGCTGGGCTTCGAGATCGGCGACGCCCATGACGTGCCCGCCCCCGTCGCCAAGGCGCTGGGCTCCAAGGCGAAAGACCCCAAGCTGGCGATCCGCTTCGTCAAGCGCGACGGCATCGTGCTGGAGCTGATCCACCTGACCCCGGCCCCGAAGAAGGCGGCCAGCGGCGGCTCGGCCGAACAGCTGGGCCTTTGCCATATCGCCTTCCGCGTCGATGACGTGGACCGTGTCGCCAAGCTGGTGAAGGACAATGGCGGCAAGACGGAAGACGCGCTGCGCACCAAGCTGGGCCCGATGGACATCCTCTTCGCCACCGATCCCGACGGCACCCATATCGAGATCGCCGGGCCGGCGAAGAGCTAGGCTTTTTTTCGCCTGAGCATCACGTAAAAGGCCCCGTCGCCGCCGTGGCGGATGTGGGCCGGCTGGATGGTCAGTATCCGCCCCGCCAGCGGTGAGGCCGTCAGCCAGCTCGGGGCGTTGCGTCTCAGCACCCCGCCGCCGTCGGCCAGCGCACCCTTGCCGGTGATGACCAGCAGGGCGCGCTTGCCGGCGCGGCTGGACGTGTCGACGAAACCCATCAGGGCGGCGAAGGCCGCCCGCTGATCCATCCCGTGCAGGTCGATCCGTCCCTCGACCGCGACCTGGCCGCGCTTCAGCCGCTCGACCGTCGCCCGGTCGACGCCGCCGGGCACCCGCAGCGGCTGGGGCGCGGAGACAGGCGGCGGGACGAGATTCGGCGGAGCCGGCGGCAACTCGGGGGCTGGAGCGGGAATGGGCAGGGTGAGCTTCGGGTCGAGCGGGCGCACGTCGCGGGTCGCCGCACCCCACAATGCCTTTTCAGCCTGAGTGGGTTTTCGCCATCTCGGCACCGCGAAAGCTCAGTTTCCGATGGCGGTCTCGATCAACTGCCAGTTCGGGTCGCGCGTCGAGAGATCGCGCGAGAAACTCCACAGGTCGATCGTTTCTTCTTCCGGCGCCTCGGTCTCGCCGGCATGCATCTGACGGCTGGCGAAGCGGACCTGGACATGGGCCTCGCGTCCGCTCATCCCCGCATTCACGATCTCGGCCTCGATCGGCCCGGCGAAGCGGATCGGCTCGACCTGACCCTGGTCTTTCGGCCGTTCGGAGATCGTGCGCCCGAACTCGCCGTAGAGATGAGAGCTCAGCAGCGGCCGCAGGGTGGCGAGATCGCCCGCCGCGAAGGCCGAGACGATCATCTGGAAGGCGGACTTGGCCCCGGCCAGGAAATGCTTTTCGTCGAAGGATGGGTCAGCTTCGTGGATTTTCGCCAGCTTGGCATTCATCGACAGCGGCTGGGTCGGATCGTTCTCGATCACCACCGCCGGGCGCCCGCCATAGCTGCTGAGGTCGCTCGGCTGATACGGGACGATCGGGGGCCGGTCGTACGGATTCTGCCGCTCGCGTTCCTCGCCGGTGCGGCGGCCCAGGACGGCGCGCAGGCGGAACAGCAGGAAGACGGCGATCCCCGCGAAAATAATAATACCGACCAGAGATCCGTTATCGTCCATCGCGTCCCTCCAAGGCGGAAATATCATCAACAGGGTTTACGATAGTGTAGTATCGAGCCCTGGTGCCGAGGGCAGCTTAATCCCATGTTTCAGGAGCGCGCACGGCGAGAGCCGCCCGCGAACCGTCAATGACACATAGGACCGATGTCCCTGTCTCACAAGCGTGATGGAATGCCGCTGCTGCTTCTCCTGCTGTTTCCCCTGGCCGAAATCGCCACCTTCATTCTGGTCGGCGGCGCCATCGGCTTGGTCCGCACCCTGCTCCTCGTCGTTCTGTCGGCGGTTGTCGGCTGGATCATGCTGCGCGATGCCGGCGTGATCACGGCGATCAAGCTGCAGCGCCGGCACGGCAATCCGGCGGCCGTCCTGGCTGAGGGCGGCGCGCGGATGCTGGCCGGCCTGCTGCTGCTGATCCCCGGATTCCTCACCGATATCGCCGCGATCCTGGTGCTGATCCCATCGACCCGTAACATGTTGTTCAGCGGATTCGCCCCGAACGGTCCCGCGGCCGGACCCGGCCAGCCCGCTTCCCGCCCGGATGTGATCGAAGGCGATTTCCGCCGGCTGGACCGCGACAGCTAAGCCGGTTGTACCGATAGGCCGGTCGTGATAGGCCACCGCCCGTCACAAGCTAAGGGATATCGAGATGACCGATCAGTCGAACGGCGCGCCGGAAAACCAGGTTCCGGGCCAGCTCGCTGTCAACGCGCAATTCATCAAGGATCTGTCGTTCGAAAGCCCGAACGTGCTCAAGATCATGAGCCAGCCGTCGAACCAGACCCCCGAGGTCAATTTCAACCTCGGCGTTCAGGCCAACTCGGTCGGCCCCGATCTCTATGACGTGACCCTCACCATCCGGGCCGAGGCGAAGCGCGACAACATGGTCGCTTTCATCATCGAGCTCGCCTACGCCGGCGTCTTCACCATCACCGGCATTCCGCAGGACCAGATGGAGCCGGTGCTGTTCATCGAGGGGCCGCGCCTGCTGTTCCCGTTCGCCCGCGCCATCATCTCCGACCTGACGCGCGACGGCGGCTTCACCCCGCTGATGCTGAACCCGATCGATTTCGTCGATCTCTACCGGCGCAAGCTGGCCGAGCGCCAGGGCCTCGCCGACGCGCCGGTCAACAACCTGCCGAACTGAGCGATCGCAGCGGATCCTACGCAGCGGGCACCGGCTCGGGCTCGACCCAGAGCGGGGCCTTCAGCAGCGCCACCATGGCGGCATGCGCCGCCAATTCTACCTCGCTGACCGTATGCACGCGCGGCGTTCTGCGGATCGCCGCGCCGTCGCCGAACGTGGCCTTGGCCACCGCCGCGGCCTGTACCGCCAGGGCCAAACCCTGCTGCCGCCCGCCGAGCAGCTCGACATAGCACTCCGCCAGCAATTGAGCGTCGAGAAGTGCGCCATGCAGGGTGCGGCTGGAATTGTCGATATTATAGCGGCGGCACAGCGCATCCAGGCTGGCCGGTGCGCCGGGAAACTTCCGCCGGGTCATCTTGACCGTGCAGGTCGCCCGATCGGGCGCGAATGGCGGCAGGCCCAGCGCCGCCAATTCCCAGTTCAGGAAATTGACGTCGAAATCGGCGTTATGGATGATCAGCTGCGAATCCCCCACGAAATCGAGGAATTCTCCCGCGATCTCGGCGAAGACAGGTTCCTTGGAGAGACGCTCGCGGGTGAGGCCATGGACCGCGACCGCCTCGTCGGGCACATCGCATTCCGGGTTGATATATTGGTGGAAATGCCGGTCGGTCGGGATGTGGTTGACCAGTTCCAGGCAGCCGATCTCGACAATCCGGTGGCCCGCCCGCGGGTCCAGCCCGGTGGTTTCGGTATCCAGTATGATCTCACGCACGCCTTGCGCGCCGTATCCGTCCATGATCCCTCGCGAATCGGTCCTGATTCTAACCGAAAAACATCTGATACATCAGCCTTCCGGGCAGGAAAGTGAAGGCCCCGGCGATCAGCAGGCCGCCGATATAGACGCCCACCATCGACCGCTTATGGGCGGCGATATTCCCCCGCCTCAGCGCCAGCACGGTACTGGCGACGCCGAACAGCGTTATCAGCACGAACAGATGGATCAGGCTCCAATGGCCGGGATTGATCACCTGGACGAACAGGGCGTCGATCGCCGTGACCGTCATCAGCACCAGATAGAGGACGCCGAACGCCCGGTGGAACCGTGCGCCCTTGGTCGAGAAGAAGATGAGCCAGGCGCCGATGAAGAAGGCCGGGATTACCGTCGCCATGTGGATCTTCACCGCCAGCGGCGCATCGGCGACCGCACCCAGATTCATCGCCGTGTTCCTTTAATCACGTGATTGCCGTTCAACGCGGTCACGATGCGCCGCAACTGCCGGTAGGTTTCGCCGCGATGGCCGCCGGTCAGAACGACATAATCGGCCCGCCGCCGCTTCTCGGCATCCGGCACCTGGCGGGCCAGGATGGCGCGGAATTTCTCCTCGGTCATGCCGGGGCGGGCGAGCACCCGCTGCCGCTGGATCGTTCTGGGCGCGCTGACCACGATCACCAGATCGACCGACTTTTCGCCGCGGCTCTCATAGAGCAGCGGGATGTCCAGCACCACGACCGGCAGCTGCCGACGCGCCGCGGCCGCCACGAAGGCACGGCTCGACTGGCGGACCAGCGGATGAAGGACGCCTTCCAGCCGGCGCAGCGCCGGCGTGTCGCCGAACACCTGGTCGCCCAGCACCTTACGGTCGATCCGGTTGCCGTTCAGCGCCTTTGGGAAAAGCTCCGCCACCTTGCGCACCGCCCGGCCGCCCGGACCGAGCAGTTCGTGGACTGCGGCATCGGCGTCGTGCACCGGCACGCCCAGCCTGCGCAGCACGTGCGCCGCGTTGGATTTGCCCATCCCGATCGATCCCGTCAGCCCGACGACAATCACCGTCTCATGCTCCGATCGCCGCCAGCACATGGGCGCGCAGGGCTTGCGTCACCTTGGGCGCCGCCCCGAACCAGGCGGCAAACCCTTCGACCGCCTGATACAGCAGCATTCCCAGCCCATCGACAACGGGATTTCCCCGTGCCTCGGCCCGCGCCAGCAGATCGGTGATCAGCGGGCGATAGACGATATCCGTCACCACCGCCATCGTCGGCAGATGCTCGAGATCGATCTCCAGCGCCGGCTGGCCGACCATGCCCAGCGAGGTGGCATTGATCAGAAGCCCGGCTCCCTCCAGCAGCCTGGCCCGGTCGCTCCAGTCACCGACGACCGCCGGAAACGATGCGGCCAAATTCTCCGCCCGCGCCCGATCCCGGTTCACCAGGCGGATTTCCCTGAAGCCCGTGTCGTTCAGGATCGCCAGGATCGCCCGCGACGCGCCACCGGCGCCCAGCACGACAGCTGGGCGGCTGGGGTCGATCGCGGCGCCGGCTTTGAGGTTCGCCATGAAGCCGGGGGCGTCGGTGTTGCGGCCTTCGAAAACCCCATCGCCGACCGCGACCACTGTGTTCACCGCGCCGATGATCCTTGCCGTCGGGTCGATCCGGTCGAGCAGCGGGATGATGGTTTCCTTATGCGGCACGGTCACGTTGAAGCCGCGCCAAAGCCCCAGCCTGAATCCGTCGACCATCGAGCCCAGCCAATCCGGCGGCACGACCACTGCCTCGTAACAGCCGTCCAGCTTCAGCTCATCCAGCCAGAAACGATGGATACGCGGCGACAGCGAATGCCCGACCGGCCAGCCGATGACCCCTGCGCGGGGCGTCATGAAGCGATCGCGCCCTGCGCGCGCAGGAACGCCAGCAGCGGGATCAGCGGCATTCCCAGGATGGTCGAGTGTTCGCCGCGGATCGCGTCGAACAGCTGGATGCCCAGCCCCTCCACCTGATAGCCGCCGACCGAGCTCAGCACCGCATCGCCGACCCGGTCGAGATAGGTTTCGATGAAATCGGGCGACAGAGGCCGCACCGACATTTCGGCCGTCTCCAGGCAGCGCCAGATGACGGCGCCGCCGCGCACCGCCACGACAGCCGAAAACAGCGTATGGGTCCGGCCCGACAATTTGGCGATCTGCGCGGCGGCCGCCGCACGATCGACCGGCTTGTCGAACCAGGCGCCGTCGCATTCCAGCATCTGATCGGCGCCCAGCACGATCCGGCCGGGATGCCGCCGCGCGACCTGGCGCGCCTTTGCCTCCGCCAGTTTTCCGGCAGTGTCCGCCGCCGTCCAGCGATGGACCTTGCCCTCGAACTTGACGCCGTCCTCATCGACCTCAGGCCTGTCGACGACGATATCGACACCGGCATTTTCCAGCATTATCCGCCGGGTTGCGCTGCCCGACGCCAAGACTAGCGGCTCCATCAGACCAGCGGCTCCATCAGAAATGCAAAGCCTCTGACGAAATCAGGTTGCGGCGGGCCAGGATCTTGATGATCTCCGCCGCGGTCTCCTCGATCGAGCGGCGGGTTACGTCGATCACCGGCCAGCCCATCTTGGTGTAGAAGCGCCGCGCCTCGTTCACTTCGTCGCGCACCGCTTCAAGGTCGGCATAGTTGGTGAACTCGGTCTGGTTCAGCATCTTCAGCCGGCTGCGCCGCAGCGACACCAGCCGCTCCGGGTCCTCCGTCAGCCCCACGACCATGGGCGCGGTGTTCGAGGTCAGGATGTCCGGCAGTGCGATATTGGGCACGAACGGCACATTCGCCGCCTTCACCCCGCGATTGGCCAGATAGATGCAGGTCGGGGTCTTCGATGTGCGCGAGACGCCGACCAGGATGACGTCGGCATCGCCCAGATTGTACGGCGACTGGCCGTCATCCTGCGCCATGGCGAAATCCATCGCGTCCAGCCGGCTGAAATATTCGTCGTTCATGATGTGCTGCCGGCCGGGCTGGGCCTTGCTCTCCAGCCCCAGATAGGCCGACAGGCCCTTCAGGATCGGGTCCAGCATCGGCACGCAGGGCACACCCAGCGATCGGCAGGTGCCTTCCAGCTTGGCCCGCAGATCGGGATCGACCAGCGTATAGATGACGATCCCGGGCTTCTCCGCGATGCCTTCCAGCGCCAGGTTGAGCTGCCGCTGGGTGCGCACCAGGTTCCAGAAATGCTCGATCGGCCGAACGCCGTCGAACTGCGCCGTGCAGGCGCGGGCGGTGGCGATCACCGTCTCGCCGGTCGCGTCCGACAGCAGATGCATATGAAATTCTTGCACGACTACCGTCCAATCCTGGGCCGATCTCGGGCCAAATCCTGGGATCGATTTGTGGATAAAAACGACCTGTCCCCCGGCCCCTCCAAGCCATGCACATTCGTCAGACGGATGGCAATGCTCTCTTCAAGAATGTATCGATTTCGGCCCCGATCGGCATTAGAGCGGGGACAAATCGGTCCGAACCACAAGCTCTAGATCAGGATCCCCGCTTTGCCCCCTGATTCCACGTCATTTGCGTGAGCTGCGGTTGGGGGCGACAAAGCCGGAAAAAGTGCCTATTCGTGTTGACAGACCTGTGGATGAATTGGTGTCTGCCGTTAATCCCCAGCTTTCACAGCCATCCATCTTCAACACACAACCATTAAGAAAAGATTCTTATTTAGGAATCGTAAAACCCATGAACGCGTCGTCCCGTCCAGCGAAGCCCTTCCTGACCGTGCTCAAGGGCCAGGCGGTCAACCCGCCCCCGATCTGGCTCATGCGCCAGGCCGGCCGATATCTGCCGGAGTATAAGGCGCTCAGAACCCAGGCGGCGAACTTTCTCGATTTCTGCTTCCGGCCCGAGCTGGCGGTCGAGGCGACCTTGCAGCCGATCCGGCGCTTCGGCCTCGATGCCGCGATCCTGTTCTCGGATATCCTGACCGTGCCGTGGGCGCTGGGGCAGAAGGTCGAGTTCCTGGAAGGCGAGGGCCCGGTGCTGGAGCCCTTGCGGTCGGCCGAGGATATCGCCCGGCTGAAGCCTGAGGGCGCCATCGAGAGGCTGGCCCCGGTCTACCGGACGGTCGCCGGTGTCGCCGCGGCCCTGCCCCAGGAAACCGCGCTGATCGGCTTTGCCGGCGCGCCCTGGACCGTGGCGGCCTATATGGTCGAGGGTCACGGCAGCCGTGACTTCCTCATCGCCAAGGGCTTCGGCATGGCTGAGCCCGCGCTGTTCGACCGTATCCTCGATATCGTCACCACCACGACGATCGATCACCTCTCGGCCCAGATCTCGGCCGGGGCCGAGGCGGTCCAGCTGTTCGACAGCTGGGCCGGTGTGTTGGCCGAGCGCGAGTTTCGCCGCTGGGTTATGGCGCCGGCGAAACGGATCGCCGCTGCGCTGCGTGACAAGCATCCCGGCGTGCCGCTGATCGGGTTCCCGCGCGGCGCCGGCGGATTGCTGCCGGATTATGCGGTCGAGACCGGCGTCAGCTGCGTCGGGCTGGATACGCAGGTGCCGCTTCGCTGGGCGATGAAGGCCTTGCCGCCCGGTCTGCCGGTGCAGGGCAATCTCGATCCTGTCGCGCTGGTCACCGGCGGGCAGGCCTTGAGCGAGGGAATCCGCACCATCCTCGACCAGACCAAGGGCCGGCCGGCGATCTTCAATCTCGGCCACGGCGTGCCGATGACCACGCCGCCCGATCATGTCGCGGAACTGGTTCGGCTGGTGCGCGCGGGATGAAGCGCGCGGTCGTTCTGTTCAATCTCGGCGGGCCAGATTCGCTGGAGGCGGTGCGACCGTTCCTGTTCAACCTGTTCAACGACCCTGCGATCTTCCACCTGCCCCAGCCGTTCCGCAGCTGGCTTGCGGCTTTTGTGGCCAAGCGGCGGGCGCCGGTGGCGGTCGAGATCTATCGCCATCTGGGCGGCAGCACGCCCTTGCTTCCCAACACGGAAGAACAGGCGCGGGCGCTGCACCAGGCGCTGGGTGGAGGCGCTGATACCCGCGTCTTCATCGCCATGCGCTATTGGCACCCCTTCACCGCCCAGACTGTCGCCGACGTGCAGGCCTGGGGGCCGGATGAGGTCGTGCTGCTGCCGCTCTATCCGCAATATTCGACGACCACGACCGAATCCAGCGTCAAGGCCTGGCGTGAGGCTGCGCGTTTCCTGGGGCTGAAGGTCCCGACCAAGGCGATTTGCTGCTATCCGACCGCGACAGGTTTCATCGACGCCGTCGCCGACCTGATCGCGCCGGCCCTCACCGGCGCCGGGCTCTACGGCAAGCCGCGTCTACTGCTCTCGGCGCACGGCTTGCCGGAGACGGTGGTCAAGGGCGGCGATCCCTACCAGTTCCAGTGTGAGCGCACGGCCGCCGCCATCGTCGAAAGGCTCGCCATTCCCGATCTCGACTGGATGGTCTGCTATCAAAGCCGGGTCGGACCGATGAAGTGGATCGGGCCGTCGACCGACGAATCCATCCGCAAGGCAGGCCAGGACAAGGTGCCGGTGGTGGTCGCGCCCATCGCTTTCGTCTCGGAGCATTCCGAGACGCTGGTCGAGATCGAGATCGAATACCGCAAGCTGGCCGGCGATGTCGGCGTGCCCTATTTCGTCCGGGTGCCGACCGTCTCGTCCGGGCCGTCCTTCATTGCCGCGTTGGCCGAGTTGGTGGGGCAGGTTTCGGCGTCGAATTCGGCTTGCCTTCCGGGTGACGGGCATCGAATCTGTCCCGGCGCCTGTAAACGCTGCCCAATCGCTTGAGCGAGGACCCCTTGGCTGGATTCTATCTCTGGATCAAGGCGCTGCATGTCATCGCGGTAATTGCCTGGATGGCCGGGATCCTCTATTTGCCGCGCCTGTTCGTCTATCACGCCCAGGCGGAGGTCGGCTCGCCGCCGAGCGAGACGTTCAAGGTGATGGAGGCCAAGCTCTACCGCGTCATCATGACCCCGGCGATGATCGTCGCCTGGGTCTGCGGCCTGTCGATGATCGCGCTCAACCCGGCGCTGCTGTCGTTTGGCTGGCTGCACGTCAAACTGCTCTTCGTGGTCGCTATCACGGTCATCCATTTCCTGATGAACGGCTGGCGAATGGACTTCGCCCGCGACGCCAACCGGCGCAGCCAGAAATTCTTCCGCATCGCCAATGAGGTGCCGACCCTGGCGATGATAATCATCGTCGTGATGGTGATCGTTCGGCCGTTCTAGTAGAAACTTCCCATGGCCGAAGACACCGCCCCCATAGGCGCGCCCCGCGCGACCGGCATCCTGCCCTATCAGGCGATCGTCGCCATGCGCCGCGGCGGGGAAATCCTGGCCGAGACCGATATCCTGCCGGAGCAACTGCAGCCGGCGAGCGTCGATCTGCGCCTCGGCACGGTGGCCTACCGCGTTCGTGCCAGCTTCCTGCCCGGCCCGGAGGCGACCGTGGCGGAGAAGATCAGCCAGCTCGACGGCTATGCCATCGACCTCGCCGGCGGCGCGGTGCTGGAAAAGGGCTGCGTCTATGTCGTGCCGTTGCTGGAATCGCTAGCGCTCGGCGACCAGATCGCCGGGCTCGCCAATCCGAAGAGCTCGACCGGCCGTCTCGATATCCTGACCCGGCTGATCACAGACCGCAGCGCCGCCTTCGATCGGGTCGAGCGGGGCTATCATGGGCCGCTTTATGTCGAGATCGCACCGCGCACCTTCAGCGTCGTGGTGCGCACCGGCAGCCGCCTCAACCAGCTGCGCTTCCGCCGCGGCACCCCGGCGGTGGCGTCGAGCGAGCTTCAGCGGCTGCATGACGAGCAGCAGATCGTCATGGCGCTGGGCGATGAGAACAAGCTAGGCGAGGACGGGATGCTGCGCGTCACCGTCGATCTCGGTGGTTCAGGGGATGCATCCTTGATCGGCTTCCGCGCCCGCAAGCATACCGACCGGATCGATGTCGACAATGTCGGCTATTACGATCCGCGCGAATTCTGGGAGCCGCTGCACGCCCACCGCGAGCCGCGCATCATCCTGGACCAGAACGATTTCTATATCCTGAAGACCCGGGAATCGGTCGGCGTGCCGCCCGATTATGCCGCGGAGATGATGGCTTACGACACCACGGTGGGCGAGTTCCGTGTCCATTATGCCGGCTTCTTCGATCCCGGCTTCGGCTGGGACAACGCCGCCGGCGGCAGCCGGGCGGTGCTCGAGGTCCGCTCGCACGAGGTGCCGTTCCTGCTCGAGCATGGGCAGACCGTGGGCTGGCTGCGCTACGAGCCGATGGCCGGCCGGCCGGACAAGCTCTACGGGCGCGGGATCGGGTCGAACTATCAGAACCAGGGTCTGGCGCTCGCCAAGCAATTCAAACCCCTGGCATGAACCTTCGCGTATTGGCGTATCTGCTGGCTATCGCATGGCCGGGATTGGCGGCTTTCGCCGGTACGCCGGTCCACATCGAAAATGCATCCCAGCCGACGCGGTGCGCCGAAAACGACAATGTGTACGTAAAGTTCGGCGGCTCCGGAATTTCGCATTTTACGATCGAGGCCCGGCATCCGCTCTATAGCGCCGCGATCAGCCGCGACGAAACCGCGCCTGATTTTACCGCCTGCGACCAGTCTCACGATCCGAGCTTCAAATTCACGCCGCTGGATCTGATCCTCTTCGAAGATGCGGACTATCGCCTGGTGGGTCATCGCTACGCGACATTCTGGCGGCCGGAAAATGTCGATTTCCGGGTCGGTAAGACCGTGACCCACGGTCTGCATCTGGTTCAGCTGATCCGTAAGGTCGCCGGGCGGCCGATCGAGATCCTCGTCCTCTATCCATCCGATGGCTATTGGCGATCGAAACCGCTGCCGCCGGCCGGTGCGGCTGAAACCGCCTATGGCAGCTCTTTTCTGGTGGGGCCCATCCGGGAAGACGGCCGGCCCTACGTGCCGATATCGTCGGTCGAATTCGTCCGGTCCGACCTTTCGTTTCACCTGCGCTTCGCGTCAGGCGATGGCGTTGTGCGTGTGATGGAGTCGTCACCGCGGCGGACCTTGGTGTCCGTCGCGCTGCCGCGCTCGACGGGTTCGTCGCCCTGGGCTGCGCTCCGCTCGATGTTCACCGGCACGGCGATGGCGGATGTCGCCGAGGCGACGGTCGATCCCGGCACGGCGGACGCGAAAACCAGCCCGATTCTAGACCTCGGTCCGGTCGACGCGACGGCGATCCTGTTCGGCCGCAGCGTTCCGTCCCGGCACAATACCAGCGCCCCGGATCTGGAGTTCGGTGGGTTCTCGCCCTGAGCCGTGCAGCGAGGGGGGGTTCAGGCCAGAAGCTTGGAGGCCTCTTCGCAATGCCGCGCGATCGCGTCCGCCATCGCGGGCACCGACGGGCCCTTTGCCAGGATGCCGCGTGAAACCGACGGCAACGCCCGGCGTGCGGCGGGTCCGAAATTACGCGCGACATCGTCGAAGGTTGCGCCCTGCGCGCCGATACCCGGCGCCAGCAGCAATGCATTCGGCAGATGGGCCAATGTCTCGGTCGTCGGGCCATCCAGGGTTGCGCCCATCACAGCGCCGACCGGGCCTACGCCGTCCGCGACCGAGGCGTTGAACGCGGTGATGTCGTCCGCCAGCGCTGTGGCAACTGTCCGGCCATCCGCCAGCTTGGCATCCTGCAACGCGCGGCCTTCCGGATTGGAAGATCGAACGACGACGAAGATCCCGGCGCCACGCTGCGCCGCCTTGTCCAGCAGCGGTTTCAGCGAGCCGAAGCCCATATAGGCGACCGCGGTCATCGCATCGCCGCCGAACGGGCTGTCCGGCCCGATCATCGCGTCGGCGTAGGCATCCAAGGTATGGCCGATATCGCCGCGCTTCACGTCGATCAGCGCCAGCGCCCCGCGCTCTTGGATCATGCCGACCAGGCGTTTGAGCTCGGCCATGCCCTCGGGCCCGAACTGCTCGAAGAAGGCGGATTGCGGCTTCACCACCGCCACCCGGTCGCCCATCGCCTCCATGGTGATGTCGCAGAAGCGGCGAAGACCGCTGGCGTCGTGCGGCAATCCCCACTGCCTGAGAAGCTCGGCAGCAGGATCGACGCCGAGGCACAGGGGCGAGCGGGTATCGGCTAAGTCTAGGAAACGTTCTGCGAAGCTCGGCATTTCAGGTTCCTGGGCTGGACGGTGCAGCTTTACCGTCATTGCTGCGGCGCGAAAAGTAGCGGGCGCCCGCCAAATCAGTCAAAATCAAGAATAAACCGCCTGCGTCGCATTGACATCCCGCCCGACCGGACATAATTGTGAGTCCAGTAAAGCGTATCGTTGCCTGATTCCATCTGCACGACACGTCTGACAGCGCCCCGCCAGGCGGCGCCTCTCTCCTTCCCAATCGTTTGTGTTGCCGTCCCACCCATCGTTCCGGGACCCGCGCCGAACATCCCACTCAAGGCACTAATGGATCTCGCTGAATTAAAGAAAAAGACCCCCGCGGAGCTTCTCGCATACGCTGAGGAGCTGCAGATCGAGAATATCGGCTCTCTGCGCAAGCAGGACATGATGTTCTCCATTCTGAAGACGCTGGCCGAAAACGACGTGGCCATCTTCGGCTCGGGCGTTCTCGAAGTTTTGCAGGACGGCTTCGGCTTCCTGCGCTCGCCGGAAGAGAATTATCTCGCCGGCCCCGACGACATCTATGTCTCTCCCAGCCAGGTGCGGCGCTTCGGCCTGCGCACCGGTGACACGGTCGAGGGGCAGATCAGGGCGCCGAAGGACGGCGAACGCTATTTCGCCCTGCTCAAGGTCAACACCATCAATTTCGAGGACCCGGACGCGGTGCGCCACCGGATCAACTTCGACAACCTGACCCCGCTCTATCCGGACCGGAAGTTCACCCTCGAAATCGACGATCCTACCCGCAAGGACCAGACGCTGCGCGTGTGGGACCTGGTGGCGCCGATCGGCATGGGCCAGCGCGCCCTCATCGTGGCGCAGCCGCGCACCGGCAAGACGGTGATGCTGCAGAATGTAGCCGCCGCCATCGCCGCCAACCATCCGGAGGCCTATCTCATCGTCCTGCTGATCGACGAGCGGCCCGAGGAAGTGACCGACATGGCCCGCTCGGTGAAGGGCGAGGTCGTGTCCTCCACCTTCGACGAGCCGGCGACCCGCCACGTCCAGGTCGCCGAGATGGTGATCGAAAAGGCCAAGCGCCTGGTCGAGCATAAGCGTGACGTCATCATCCTGCTGGATTCGATCACCCGCCTCGCCCGCGCCTACAACACCGTCGTGCCGTCATCCGGCAAGGTGCTGACCGGCGGCGTCGACGCCAACGCGCTGCAGCGGCCGAAGCGCTTCTTCGGCGCGGCCCGCAATATCGAGCAGGGCGGCAGCCTCACCATCGTCGCCACTGCGCTGATCGATACCGGCAGCCGCATGGACGAAGTCATCTTTGAAGAGTTCAAGGGCACCGGCAATTCGGAAATCGTGCTCGACCGCAAGCTGGCGGACAAGCGCACCTTCCCGGCCATCGACATCGCCAAGTCCGGCACCCGCAAGGAAGAGCTGCTGGTCGACCGCGGCACGCTGTCGAAGATGTGGGTGCTGCGCCGCATCCTCAACCCGATGGGCACCTCCGACGCAGTCGAGTTCATCCTGGACAAGCTGAAGCACACCAAGAACAACGCCGACTTCTTCCAGTCGATGAACCAATAGAATTAACTACTATTTTCTGTTGTAGTTATAGTCTATTGACGATGCCAGCAGTGTAAATTAGCGTCTGCGCTCAAAATCCGTACTCCAGCAGGGGTTAAGGGGAAATGAGCGCAGACGTGACTGGCGGTGCCGTCGCCCATCCGGGTTCGTCGGGTTGGAGCGAGCTCTGGCGCAAGGAAGACTGGTGGGCGATCTGGATCGGGCTGGGCATCGTGCTCGTCGCCTACATCCTGTTCGCCAATGGCGACAGCCTCAAATGGATCGCGGTCACGCCGGCGAAATGGGCCGATCTCGGCCAGCTCGGCGCGCATTTCTCGGCCAATATCCTGCGTTATGTGGCCCAACTCGGCCTGTGGCTGGTGATCTTTACCGCGGCCACCACCGTGCTCGGCCATAGACCGGCCCGGTTCATCCCCGCCTTCCTGCTGCTCTATGTCATCTCGCTGGCGATCTTCGCGCTCGGCCAGTGGGACCAGGCGAACAAGTACAATCTCGAGCCGCCGCTGGTGGCCCTCGTCGTCGGCATGCTGATCTCAAACCTGATCGGGCTGCCGCGCTGGCTCGATGCCGGTTTCCGGGTCGAGTTCTATGTGAAGGTCGGCATCGTCCTGCTGGGCGCCACCCTGCCCTTCACCCTCATCGTCTGGGCCGGCCCGATTGCCATCCTGCAGGCCTCGATCGTCTCGATCACGACCTTCCTGGTGATCTTCTGGACCGGGCGGGCGCTTGGGCTGGACCGGCGTCTCTGCGCCACATTGGGCGCGGGCGGCGCGGTTTGCGGCGTCTCGGCCGCCATCGCCATCGCCGGCGCGGTCGGGGCCAAGAAGGAGGATGCGCCGATCGCCATCACCACGGTGATCCTGTGGGCGATCGTCATGATCTTCGTTCTGCCGCTGATCTCACGCGCGCTCGGCCTGCCGACCGGTGTCGCCGGCGCCTGGATCGGTACCTCGGAATTCGCCGACGCGGCGGGCCTCGCCGCTGCTCAGTCCTACGGCAACCTGGCCGGCCAGGTGCCCGACATTGCCGGCACCAGCGACCAGGCGGTCTTCTCCTTCACCCTGATGAAGGTGGTCGGCCGCGACGTGTGGATCGGCATCTGGGCCTTCGTCCTGGCCATCATCGCCACCACAAGGTGGGAGGCGCGCGAGGTCGGGCAGAAGCCCGATGCCGCGCAGATCTGGTGGCGCTTTCCGAAATTCGTCATCGGCTTCGTCATCGCATCGGCGCTCATCACCTGGGTGACGGCGTCCTACAGCCTGGCCGACTACAACAAGGTGGTGACGCCCGCCCTGGTCGGGCCGGTCAAGGATCTGCGGACCTGGGCCTTCATCTTCTGCTTCCTCAGCATCGGGCTCACCACCCGCTTCCGCGAACTGGCCAGCGCCGGGCGCAAGCCCTTCCTGGCCTTCAGCGCGGGCGTGGCCGTCAATGTCGTGCTGGGCTTCATCCTGTCGGCCTTCGTCTTCGCCTCGCATTGGGCGAATTTGACGCGATGAGGGGCTGGTCTTCGCTCTTCGCGCGCGCGGCGGCAAAGGACAGTTGCGGAACGTGCAGGCACTTCCGCAACGATCCCGCCTATCTCGAAGAGATGTTCAAGGGGCTGACCAGCTTCAGCTCAGGCTATGCCTCGGTTCGTGGCGACGATGGGCTGTGCGCTGAGCACGATCTCTACCTGTCGCCGACCAACACCTGTCCCCGCTACGCCGCCAGGGCGGCGGCTACGGCAGCAGAATTATCGACCCGGTAATCGCGCGGCTCTCGATCGCGCGGTGCGCCTCGGCTGCTTGCGCGAGCGGGAAGGTCTTGGCGATGGTCGCCTTGACCGCGCCGCGATGGACGACGTCGAACAGGGCGGCTGCCGATTCCATCAGCTCCTTGCGCTGGGCGACATAGTCCCACAGCTTCGGGCGGGTGAGGTATAACGACCCCCGGTCGTTCAGCTTCGAAATCGCGATCGGCGGCACCGGCCCCGAGGCATTGCCGAACGACACCATCAGGCCGCGCATCCGCAAGGTTTGGAGCGACCCCTCGAACGTATCCGCGCCCACCCCATCATAGACCACGGCGACCCCGGCCCCGTCGGTGAAGTCCCGCGCCTGGGCCGGCCAGTTCGCGTCGTCGGTGACGATGACCTTCTCCGCGCCATTGGCCTCGGCGACCGCGACCTTGCCGGCATGGCCGACCGAGCCGATGACATGGGCGCCGAGGGAATTGGCCCATTGGCAAAGGATGCCGCCCGTGGCTCCGGCCGCGGCGTGAACCAGTATCCAGTCGCCCTTCTGCACCGGAAAGGTCCGGCGCAGCAGATATTCCGTCGTCATGCCCTTCAGCAGCAGCGATGCCGCGGTCTTGTCGTCGATCCAGTCGGGCAGCGGCACCAGCCGTTCGGCGGGATAGTTGCGGCCGGCGGCATAGGATCCGATCGGGCCGCCGGCATAGGCGACGCGGTCGCCCGCCTTCAAGCCCTGCACGCCTTCGCCGATGGCCTCGACGACGCCCGCCGCCTCATGCCCCAGCACGATCGGCAAGGTCTGCTTGTAGAGGCCGGTGCGGTTGTAGGTGTCGGTGAAGTTCACGCCGATGGCGGTCTGGCGGATGCGGACCTCGCCCGCGCCCGGCGCGGCAAGCTCGACCTCCTCGACCCGCAGGACCTCGGGTCCCCCGGTCTCATGGATACGGACGGCTTGTACCTTCATGGCTGATCCCCTTTGGCTCAGGCCTTCAGATTGTCGGCGAAGAACTGTTCGGTGCGGCCGTCGGCCAGCTTGGCCGCGCCGGCATCGTAATGCTCACCACCCTTTCGCGCGAAAGCGTGATCCTGGCCCGGATAGACATGGACCGTGGCATGGACCACCGGCGCCAGCCCGTCCTGAATCGTCTTCAGGGCCTCGGGCGAGGAAAAGCCGTCCTTTTCGGCGGCATGCAGCATCAGCGGGTGGGTAATGGCGGACGCTTCGCCGATGCTGCCGTCGATCGCCACGCCGTAATAGCCGACCGAGGCGTCGACGTCGGATCGGGTCGCCATCAGATAGGCCAGCTTGCCGCCCAGGCAGAAGCCGACGCAGCCGACCTTGGCCCCGACCCGCGGCTGCTGGCGCAGCCAGGCCAGGGCGGCGATCAGGTCCTCGACGCCCTTGGTCTCGCTGAAGCCCTGGAACAGCGGCATCGCCCGGTCCCAGCCCGCCTTGGTGTTGCTGTCGAGCTGCACCCCCGGCTCCTGCCGCCAGAACAGGTCCGGCGCCAGCGCGACATAGCCTTGCGCCGCATAGTCGTCGCAGATCGCGCGGATCGTGCCGTTGATGCCGAAAATCTCCTGGATCACGATCATGCCGGGGGCCGTGCCCGTGCCTTTCGGCTCCGCCAGATAGGCGCTGAATGTCCCGCCGTCGGCGGCCTTGATCTGAACGTCAGGCATAAGTCGTCTCCGTCAAGCGTTGGAATATCGAGGCCATGAATTCACGCTTATATCTCACAGACCGTCATGACCGGGCTTGACCCGGTCATCCACGCGTCTCGGTCCGCACTCAAGTCCACGTATCTGCACCTTCGGCACCCCGTGGATGCCCGGGTCAAGCCCGGGCATGACAATTAAAGGGTGCATATTGGACAGCCTCAGACTCTGATAGTCAGTAAATGCCGCCGGTTCCGGTCGTCGCCGATGGCAGGTTCTGCGAGCCGGCATTGGTCAGCAGGTCGGCGCCGGGCGGCGGCGGATGATCGACGCCGGGCTCGGTGCCGGGCAGGAACGCCTCCCAAATGGCATTGCCCGAGGCCGAATCGACGCGGACCAGCCGCAGGCCGGGCGGCGTTTTGAATGGAATCGGCGGCTTGTCGGCGAGGTACGACGTCAGGAATTCCTTGACGATCGGCACCGCCACCGTCGCGCCCTGCTCCTTCTTGCCCAGCGACTTGGGCTCATCGTAGCCGACATAGGTGCCGACCACGAGATTGGGGGTAAAGCCGATGAACCACAGGTCCTTGGCGTCGTTGGTCGTGCCGGTCTTGCCCGCCAGCGGGTGCCCCAGCGACGCCATCGAACGGGCGGTGCCGCGCTGGACCACGCCCTCCATCATCTCGACCATCTGGAAGGCCGTGCGCGGATCCTGGATCTGCGGCTTGTCGTCTGCGATTTCCGGGACCTTCTGGTTGCTCCACTCGACGCCGTTGCAGCCCGGGCACTGGCGGGTGTCGTGGCGGAACACCGTCTTGCCCTGCCGGTCCTCGATGCGGTCGATCAGGGTCGGGGTCAGCTTCTTGCCGCCATTGTCCAGCTCGGCATAGGCGGTGACCATGCGCATCAGGGTCGTCTCGCCGGCGCCGATGACGCTGGAGAAATAGGGCGGCAGATTGTCCGAGATGCCGAATTTCTTGGCGTATTCGACGACCTTGGGCATGCCGATGGCCTGGCCGACGCGCACCGTGGCGGCGTCCAGCGATTTCTCCAGGCACACGCGCAGCGGCAGCGGTCCTAAGAACTCATGTTCGAAATTGACCGGCTTCCACATCGGCAGGCCGGGCCCCTGGTCGATCTCGATCGGCGCGTCCAGCACGATGGTTTCCGGGGTGAAGCCGCTATCCAGCGCAGCCAGATAGACGATCGGCTTGAAGCTGGAGCCCGGCTGCCGATTGGCCTGGGTGGCGCGGTCGAACTCGCTCGATTCGTAGCTCATGCCGCCGACCAGCGCGAGCACGCGGCCGGTATGCGGGTCGAGCGCCACCAGGGCGCCGTTCACCTCGGGCATCTGCCGCAGCACATAGTGATACTGCGGCGCCGGCGCCGGCTGGGCGGCCTGGTCCTTGTCCTTCTTGGCCTTCTTGTCCTCCGGCTTCGCCGCCATCTCGACATATTGGGTCAGCACGACATCGCCGATCTGGAGCAGCTGGCTGGCCTTGCTCTTGCCGGTCCAGCGCATGTCGGACATCTGCAGCTCGGCGGTCTTGCCGTCGGCGAAGCCGACCTTGGCGCTGTCGGCATCGGAATTGATGACGACCGCCATCCGCCAGGTCTCGGCGCCGTCGGGCGGCGGCACCTTTGACAGTTGCTCGGCCCAGCTGTTCATGTTGGGCAGGTGGGTGACAGGCCCGCGCCAGCCATGGCGCTGGTCATAGGACACCAGCCCGTCGCGCAACGACCGGACCGCGATCTCCTGCAGCTTGGGATCGAGCGTGGTGCGCACCGACAGGCCGCCGCCATAGAGCCCGTCCTTGCCGTAGGTGGCCAGCAGCTGGCGCCGCACCTCCTCGGTGAAGTGGCCGGCGGGCACGGTGGCGATGTCATGACGCGGCAGGAACGACAGCGGCGTGGCGATCGCCTCCTGGGCCTGGGCGGCCGTGATGTACTTGTCCTCCAGCATCCGGTTGACGACATAGTTCCGGCGCTCGATCGCGGCGTCGCGGTTCTTCTCGCGGAAATAGCGGTTCGGATTCTTGGGGATCGCCGCCAGGAAAGAGACCTCGGCGACGGTCAGCTCGTCGAGCGGCTTGTCGAAATAGTCCAGCGCCGCGGCGGCGACGCCGTAGGAATTGAAGCCGAGATAGATCTCGTTGAGGTACAGCTCCAGGATCTGGTCCTTGGTCAGCACCTGCTCGATCCGGTAGGCGAGGATCATCTCCTTCACCTTGCGCGCGATCGAGACTTCGTTGGTCAGCAGGAAGTTGCGCGCCACCTGCTGGGTGATGGTCGAGGCGCCGACCGGGCGCTTCTCGGAATGAAGGTTCTTCAGATCGGTGACGGCGGCGCGGATGATGCCTTCCGGGTCAACGCCCTTGTGCTGGTAGAAATTCTTGTCCTCGGCCGACATGAAGGCTTCCTTCACCAGCTTCGGAATCGAATCGATCGGCACGAAGATGCGCTTCTCGGTCGAGAATTCCGCCAGCAGCTCGCCGTCGCCCGCATGGACGCGGGTCACGACCCTGGGCTTGTAGTCCGCCAGGGCGCGATAGTCGGGCAGGCCCTCGCTGTAGTGATGCAGCACGAGGTAGATCGCCACGATACCGCCGGCCGCGAGGATGCCGAGAGCCGACAGCCCGATCAGAATGAAGCGCATTGGCCTGAATGTCCCGTCAAAGAGCGCTGATGATACCGAACCCGCCAGAGCCCTGCTAGTTCGTCGCCGTCGCACCTGAAACGCCGGAAAATCCGGCCCCGAGATTCGCCGAGAGAAAACCCTCCAGCGCCTTCAGGAAGGCGATACGGTCTTCCTCGCGGAAGAGGTAGTGGTCGTCATCGTCGAAATAAAGCGTCTCGACCTGTTTTCCTGCCTGGCGCAGCGCATCTTCCATCGCCTCGCTGTCCGCGACGGAGACCGTGAAGTCCCGGCGGCCATGGGCGAGGAAGACCGGAATGCGGATGCGGTCGGCATGCAGCACCGGCGAATTCGCGTCGATGATCGCCGGATCGCTGTCGAAGCGCGGCAGGTTGAGGTCGGCGAAGCGGGATTGGTTGGCGCGGTCCAGCCGGCGGCGAAGGTCGGTGACGCCGGCCATGCTGGCGGCGCAGCGATAGAGGTTCGGCGTCTTGATCGCCCCCATCAGCGCGGTATAGCCGCCATAGGACCAGCCGACGATGCAGATGCGGCGGGGGTCGGCCAGCTTCTGGTCGATCAGCCATTGGGTGCCGTCGGTGACGTCGTCCTGCATCTTCAGTCCCCACTGGGCGAAGCCGGCCTTCTCGAAATCGCCGCCATAGCCGCGCGAGCCGCGATAGTTGGGCTGCAGCACGCCATAGCCGCGGCTGGCGATCATCTGGGCCAGATAGTCGAAGCCCAGAATGTCGCGCGTCGACGGGCCGCCATGGGGCAGCACGACGAACGGGATTGGGGTCTTGTCGGACAGCGACCGGCCGGGCGGCAAGGTGACATAGCCGTGGATGGTCAGGCCGTCGCGGGCCCGGTAGGCGATCGGGTTCACCGGCGCCAGCGCGGCGGCGGGTATGTCGGGCCGGATCCCGCCCAGCGGCTCCAGCGAGGCCGCGCTCTTGGCGCGGGTCAGGATGAAATAGGAGCCCGGCAGGTTGCCGCCCGCCGCCAGCACCAGCAGTCGGCGTCCGTCGGCGGCGGAATCGACGACGGTGGTGCGGTATTGCGGCAGCGCCTTGGCGACCTGGTCCGCATCCAGGCGAAAGCTGGGGTCGGTATAGACCATGACCGGCTCGTCGGTCGTATAGCCGTAGCCCAGCGGCAGGCCGCGATCGACGACCAGGCTGTCGATATCGGCGCCCGGAACGCTGGCATAGGCATCCAGCAGCCTGTCGGTCGCAACGTCATAGCGATAGACCGCGCGATAGCCGGTGCGCTCGGTCGAGGCCACCCACAGCGTTCCCGGCTCGCGGCCGATCGCCAGCACGGCGAATTTCGACGCGTCGGCGGCGGGAACCTGGCGGATCAGCCGGAAGGGGGAATCGTCGTTGTCGCGGTAATAGACCTTGATCATCCCGTCATCGACCGCGACGCCGACCCGGACCTGCCCCGCGCCGTCGGTCTTCCAGTTCGTGATCCGGTATTGCGCGGGAACGATCGTTCGCCGGTGGCCCGTCTCGATCGTCACCTTGACCACGTCCGGGCTATCGCTCTCCGTCCGGTAGGCGGCGATCAGGATATGGTCCGGATCGTCGGACAGCATGTCGATCACACGGTCCTGGCCGAAATCGACCGCCCGCTCGTTCGCCGGCTCGACAAGCGGCACCGCGTTGCGGCCATTGAGGTCGAGCGCGACCAGCTTGCTCTGCGTGCGCAGTTCATCGCCGTGGGATTGGCCCTGGGTATAGACCTCGACGATCAGCCGATCGGTATTCTTCCAGGCGAAGGACCGCACCTCGTAATTGCCGGGGCACACGGCGCGTCCCGCGTCGGGCCCCTGCGAATCCAGCTTGTGGATGACCAGGCAGCGGCGCCCCTTGACCGACGACAGGAACGCCATGGTCTGCCCGTCCGGCGACAGGCGCGGCGATTCGATCGAGGGCAGCTTGCCGTAAACCTCGACCGGCACCGGCTCGGCATGCGCCGACGGCAGGGCGACCCAGAGCAACGCAATAGCAAGCAGCAGACGCTTCAACCCAGACCTCTTTGGAACCGCTTCGCGCGGTTCTTGATGAATAACATTATACGAGGATTATTCCCCGACAGTTGGGCGGACTGTCGCGGCGGGCAAGGAAAAATTCGCGGGAAGCAGGCCGCTTGTTAAGACCGCGACACCTGCAGCCAGGCGAAATAGCGGTCGACGCCGTCGGCGATGGCGCCGGCGATCTGCTGCTGGTGGCGCGGATCGGCCAGCGCGCGGGCGTCGGCCATGTCCGACAGATAGCCCATCTCGATCAGCACCGAAGGGATGTCCGGGGATTTCAGGACGGCGAAGCCAGCCGAGCGGTGCGGCGTGCTCGGCAGCAGCATGACGCTGTGATGTTCGAGCGAATCGACCATCATACCGGCCAGCCGGTTGCCGTCATTCACCGTCTCGCGCACCGTGAGGTCGACCAGGATGCCGGCGACGTCGTCGTTCTGCTTGCCGAGGTCGACCCCGCCGATGGCGTCGGCGCGGTTCTCGCGCTGGGCATAGCGGTCGCTCTCGGCGTCCGAGGCGGTTTCCGACAGCGTGTAGATCGAGGCGCCGCGGGTCGATCTGTCGGAAACGGCAGAATCGGCGTGCAGCGAGATGAACATGTCGCCATGCGCCGCCCGCGCCCGCGCGACGCGTTCGTGCAGTTTCAGGTAAACGTCGCTGTCGCGGGTCAGCACAACCTTGTAGCGTCCGGTGGCCTCCAGCGTACGAGCCAGCACGCGCGCGGTCGCCAAGGTGATTTCCTTCTCGTGATAGCCGGCGACGCTCTCCGCGCCCGGATCGATGCCGCCGTGGCCGGCGTCGATGACGATGGTGCGCCTGGGCGAGATAATGGCTTCCATCGTCCGGCCGCCCTTCCTCGCCGGCAGCGGCTCGACCACCGCGGCGACCGGCATGACCGGCTCCTCACGCGGCTCGGGCTCGATGGTTTTCGCCGCGACGGGCTTCGCGGCCGGTTTTGGCGCAGGCTGCGGTTCGGCCAGCAGCGCGGCGATCTCATCCGGCCCGTCGTCTTGCGGCCCGTCGCTGCGGGGGGGGGGTTTCGCGGGGAAAGGCGCCGGGGCGGGCGGTCTCGGCAGGGGCAGCGCGGCGGCGCGGACGGCCGGCGCGGCGCCCGGCGTCAGCTCGATCAGCACGCGCGATCCAGGCAGGGCTTGGCTGCTGGCGACCGCGGCCGGCCGCACCAGGTCCAGAACCAGGCGGACGCCGTCGTCGATGCGCTCCGCATGATAGGACCGCACCAGCCCGATGCCGCTCGCCACAGTGGCGGCGGGCGTCAGGCTCACCCCGTCGAAATCGACGGCGATGCGCTCGGGGCCGAGCGGCGTCACATGATAGGGCGCTGCCCGTCCGATCCCAATCGTGACCTTGGTGCTGGCGGCATTGGCGGTCAGCTGGACGGCGAAAAGCGGCGCCGTGCCGGCCCGCGCCTGCGGCATAGCAAGCACGGTCAAGCCCAAAATCAGCGCGAAACAATAGCGAATCTTCGTCATCGCAAACTCGAGGCTGGCCAAAGCTGACGCTACATTTTCAAGTTTGTCAGCTTATTACGACGATTCTATCAGATTCGATCTTATCTTGTCGCCCCAAAGCTGCAATATAATGATGTGAGCTGTGGAGCATGTCGGCGAAATGAAACATTGAGCCCGAATGAACCACAGGCTATGGTAGAAAACGCGACACGGAGTGTGACGCGGCGGTCGATGAAAATCTCCCATTTCGCGGCGATCCGGACGGGCCCTGAAGCCCGGGATTGCGGCGAGCGCGGGAGCCGGCCAACACCGCGGAACCTCCATTGAGTTTTATGTTTCAATCGCAGCGAAACCGGCTGTTTGCCGGCTTTCGATGACGCACCCGCCCTGGCCGCTTCTTGAGCGCTGTTTGTCGGGTATCGAATCGAATGTCAGCGCTGCAAGCAGAAGGACCTGATCTCCAACCCGCTTGTCGCGAGGGGGGTGGCGGTCAGTAGTCCTTCAGAGGATTTAGTATGACAAAGAGAATGCTGATCGACGCGACCCATCCCGAAGAAACCCGGGTGGCAGTCGTCGATGGCACGCGCCTTGAAGAGTTCGACTTCGAAATGGCGGCGCGCCGCCAGATCAAAAGCAACATCTATCTGGCGAAAGTGACCCGGGTCGAGCCCTCGCTTCAGGCGGCCTTCGTCGAATATGGCGGCAACCGCCACGGCTTCCTGCCCTTCCCGGAAATCCACCCCGATTACTACCGCATCCCGGTCGGCGACCGCCCGCGCGAACGCGACTTCCGCCGCCATCACGACGACGAGTTCGACCCGGCGCCGGACGAGGTGTTCGAGGCGCCGGTTTTCGAGGCCCCGCACGCCGAGGATGACGCGCCCGCCGCCGAGGCCGATGCGATCGAGGAGACAATCGAGACCGAACTGGCGACCGATGCCGCTCCCGAGGAGACGGACTCCGGCGAAACGGACGCGGTGATCGCAGAGGCCGCCGCTGCCGACCCGACCGTCAGCGAGGAGGCTCCTTTCGAGGCCGAGCCTGAGCAGGGCGAGGGCGAGGCCGCCGAATTCGCCGCGCCAGAAGGCGGCGTCGAGGAGATCGCGCAGGAGGCCGGCGCCGTCGGCGATGCCGCGACCGGTGAGATCGTGGCGATCGAGGAGCCGGTGACGGTCGATGTCGTCGGCGGTGACGAGGTCGAGGAGCAGCAGCGTCGCCGCCGCTCGCAGATGCCGCACTACAAGATCCAGGAGGTGATCAAGCGCCGCCAGATCATGCTGGTGCAGGTCTCCAAGGAAGAGCGCGGCAACAAGGGCGCCGCGGTCACCACCTTCCTGTCGCTGCCCGGCCGCTATTGCGTGCTGATGCCCAACACGTCGCGGGGCGGCGGCGTCTCCCGCAAGATCGCCAACCCGGCGGACCGCAAGCGGATGAAGGAGCTGATTTCGGACCTCGAGGTGCCGGATGGCATGTCGGTCATCCTGCGCACGGCCGGCGTCGAGCGCTCCAAGGCCGAGATCAAGCGGGACCTCGAATACCTCCTGCGCCTGTGGGAGAACATCCGCACCCTGACCCTGGAGTCCACGGCTCCGGCGCTGATCTACGAAGAGGGCAACCTGGTCAAGCGGGCGATCCGCGACCTCTACACCAAGGATATCGATTCGATCGAGATCGCCGGTGACGAGGGCTACCGCCAGGCCAAGGACTTCATGCGCATGCTGATGCCCAGCCATGCCAAGCGGGTCCAGCCCTATCGCGACCCGTCGATCCCGCTCTTCCACCGCTATCAGGTGGAAAGCCAGATCGACCTGATCCACAACCCGGTCGCCCACCTGAAGTCAGGCGGCTACATCGTCATCAACCAGACCGAGGCGCTGGTCTCGATCGACGTCAACTCCGGCCGCTCCACCCGCGAGCGCAATATCGAGGAGACGGCGGTCAAGACCAACTGCGAGGCTGCGGACGAGATCGCCCGCCAGCTGCGCCTGCGCGACCTCGGCGGCCTGATCGTCATCGACTTCATCGATATGGACGAGGCGCGTCACGACGCGCAGGTCGAACGCCGGCTGAAGGAGGCGATGAAGAACGACCGGGCGCGTATCCAGGTCGGCCGCATCTCGCCCTTCGGCCTGCTGGAGCTGTCGCGCCAGCGGCTGCACCCCAGCCTGATCGAGACCAATTTCCACACTTGCCCGCACTGCCTGGGCACCGGCCTGATCCGCTCGGTGGAATCGGCCTCGCTGCTGGTGCTGCGCGGCATCGAGGAAGAGGGCATCAAGCATCGCGCCGCCGAGATTTCGATCACGGTGGCCGGCAACATCGCCCTCTATATCCTGAACCAGAAGCGCGCCATGCTGGGCGAGATCGAGCAGCGCTATGGCTTCTTCGTCCGCGTCCAGGCGGATGACAGCCTGATCGCGCCGGATTACCGGCTGGAGCGCATCCGCGCCAAGGCGCCGGGCAGCGAGCCGCCGCCGCTCAACCTCACCGCCACGATGGCGGCGCATGAGATCGAGATCGAAGACGCCGACGAGGCCGAGGAAGAGGAAGAAACCACACCCGCCGAGGCGCGCGGCAACCGCGAAGGTGCTGGCGCTGGCGCCGCTACCGATGCCGACGGGCGCCGCAAGCGCCGTCGCCGTCGTCGTCGTGGCCGCGATCGCGATCGGCCGGAAGACGGCAGCGCGCCCCAGGAAGCGTCAGAGGACGGCGGTGACGAGACCGGCTTTGAGGCGGGTGACGAAGCCGGCGCTGAAGACGGTGCCCCGGCCGAAGTTTCCGCCGGCGAGGCCCATCCCATCGACGCGGCTCAGTCCATTGACGACGCCCATATTGCGGGTGAAGTCCCGGCCGCGGGCGACGCGGATGCCGCCGCGGCGGAAGAAACTGCCGCCGAGGACGGCCGCAAGCGCCGTCGCGGCCGTCGCGGCGGGCGTACCCGCAACCGCCGCGGAGACGATGCCGCCGGCGACCAGCCCGAGGCAGCCGAAGGCGAGGCCCAGCCCGCCGCCGAAGCGGAACCGGCCGCGCCTGAGGAAAGCTGGGCGGCGAATGACGACGTGCCGGCAGCCGCCGAGGCGCCTGCTGAACCCGCCGCCGAACCCCTGGCCGAACCGACCGAGCCCGCTGCCACGCCCGAGGCGGCCAGCGCGCCCGAACCTGCTCAGCCCGAGCCCGAACCGGAACCCCCGGCGCCCCCGCCGCCGCGCGACTATGAAACCGTCAACCAGCCGCCGGCGCAGCCCAAGCGCGGCTTTTGGAAGCGGCTGGTCGAGTAGGTCGGTCATGGGACGTGTTGGGACGTAGCGAAACTGTCGCCTACGTCCCACCTTTCCTAGGTCCGTCATTCCCGCGAAGGCGGGAATCCAGGAAATGCACCCGGCAGCGCCGTAGAGAGTCGTGTCGCCGCGGACGGGGCTCCAGCCTGGATTCCCGCCTTCGCGGGAATGACGGACCTGTACGTATATGACTGCCCCTCCCGTTGTAGGAGAGTCATGAAGGAGGTCCCCCGTGGCCGACAGTCTTGACGACGCCGCGCTCGCCTATCACATGGCGCCGACCCCCGGCAAAATCGCGATCGCGCCGACCAAGCCGCTGATGACTCAGCGCGACCTGGCGCTGGCCTATTCGCCGGGCGTCGCTGCCGCCTCGCGCGCCATCGCCGCCGATCCGGCCATGGCCAGCCGGCTGACGGCGCGCGGCAACCTGGTCGCGGTCATCACCAACGGCACGGCGGTGCTGGGGCTGGGCGCCATCGGCCCGCTCGCCGCCAAGCCGGTGATGGAGGGCAAGGCCGTCCTGTTCAAGAAATTCGCCGGGCTCGATGCAATCGATATCGAGATCGACCAGAACGATCCGGCCAAGCTGATCGAGATCATCGCCGCGCTGGAGCCCAGCTTCGGCGCGATCAACCTGGAGGACATCAAGGCGCCGGAATGCTTCCAGGTCGAGACCGAGCTGAAGGCCCGGATGAACATCCCGGTCTTTCATGACGACCAGCACGGCACCGCCATCATCGTCGCCGCGGCGGTGGTCAACTGGCTGAAGATTTCGGGCCGCTCACTGAAGGATGTGAAGCTGGTCGCCTCCGGCGCCGGCGCGGCGGCGCTCTCTTGCATGGATCTGCTGGTGTCGATGGGCCTGCCGGTGGGCAACGTGACGGTCACCGACATCGTCGGCGTCGTCTATAAGGGCCGCACCGAACTGATGGACCCGCGCAAGGAGCGCTACGCCGTCGATACCAATGCCCGGACGCTCTCCGAAGCCATCGGCGGCGCCGACATCTTCCTCGGCCTGTCGGCCGGCGGGGTGATGACGGCCGACATGGTCAAGACGATGGCGCCCAACCCGCTGGTGCTGGCGCTGGCCAACCCGACGCCGGAAATCCTGCCCGAGACGGTGCGTGCGGTCCGGCCGGACGCGGTCATCGCCACCGGCCGGTCGGATTATCCGAACCAGGTCAACAACGTCCTGTGCTTCCCCTTCATCTTCCGCGGCGCGCTCGATGTCGGCGCCACGGCGATCAACGAGGAGATGAAGCTCGCCTGCGTCCATGCCCTGGCCGAGATGGCGATGATCGAGGCGAGCGATGTCGTCGCCACCGCCTATGGCGAGCAGCCCCCGGCCTTCGGCCCCGACTATCTGATCCCCAAGCCGTTCGACCCGCGCCTGATCCTGAAGCTGGCCCCGGCCGTTGCCAAGGCGGCGATGGACTCGGGCGTCGCCACCCGCCCGATCGCCGATTTCGACGCCTATCGCGAGCGGCTCGGCCATGTCGTCTTCCGTTCCTCGCTGGTGATGCGGCCCCTGTTTAACAGGGCGAAGCGGGCTCCTCAGCGCATCATCTATGCCGAGGGCGAAGAGGAGAAGGTGCTGCGCGCCGCCCAGGTGGTGGTCGACGAAGGCATCGCCCGCCCGGTCCTGGTCGGCCGCGCCGAGGTAGTGCGGGTGCGGATGAAGCGGCTGGGTTTGCGCATCAAGCCGGGCGAGCAGTTCGATCTCGTCGATCCCGAGAATGACCGCCGCTACAACGAATATTGGCGCGAGTACCACCAGATCATGGAGCGGCGCGGCACCTCGCCGGCCCAGGCGCGCACGGTGCTGCGTACGTCGAGCACGGTCATCGCCGCCATGCTGCTGCGCAAGGGCGAGGGCGAGGCCATGGTCTGCGGCACGATCGGCCAGTACCACCGGCACCTGCGCCACGTGCTGAACGTCATCGGGCTTAAAGACCATGTCCGCACGGCGGCGGCGCTCTCGGTCGTGGTGCTGGAAGACCAGCCGCTCTTCGTCTGCGACACCTACGTGTCCTACGATCCCAGCCCCAGCCATATCGCCGAGATGACGGTGATGGCGGCCGAGCATGTCCGCCGCTTCGGGCTGGAACCCAAGGTGGCCCTGGTCTCGCACTCCGATTTCGGCACCCACGACGACCCGCCGGCGCAAAAGATGCGCCATGCGCTGACCGAGATCATGAGGCTGGCCCCCGATCTGGAGGTCGAGGGCGAAATGGCCGCCGACAGCGCCCTGTCGGAGGAGATCCGCAAGGAGATCTTCCCCAATTCGCGCCTCAAGGGCTCGGCCAACCTGCTGATGATGCCGACCCTGGACGCGGCCAACATCGCGGTAAACATGCTGAAGGTGGTGGGCAAGGCCCAGCCGATCGGCCCGATCCTGCTGGGCGCCGCCCAGCCGGTGCATATCGTCACCCCCAGCGTGACGGCGCGCGGGTTGGTGAATATCTCAGCGGTCGCGACAGTGGATGCCCAGTTCGCCGCCGAGGGTGGTTGATTTTACCTCGCCCCGCGGGGGAGAGGTCGAAACGCGTCGCGTTTCGGGTGAGGGGGGCTCTACCCACCGGCCGCGTGTGCGGAAACGGGTACGAACGGTGCCGTGCCCGCTTGCAACAGGCAGCCGGCGGAGCCAGCCCCCCTCACCCCGATTGCTTCGCAATCCGACCTCTCCCCCGAGGGGCGAGGTAAGCCCGGCCTACTTCCCCGCCTTCCCGCGCGTGCCGAACCGCCGCGCCAGCACGGCAGAAATCGCGATCACGGCGGCCAGGATCGCGACATCCATCGCCAGGTCGCTGACCGATTCCGAGGCATGCGGCCAGGCTTCGATCACCCCGCTGATGCCGACCACGGCGATCGCGACCCAGACGATGACCGTCCAGCGGCCTTCCATTTTCATATGCTGATCCTCACCTGATGCACCTGCGCATCGCCATCTGATACTAGACACCACATGACCACCCACATCATCAAGCTCGCCGTCGGCATCCGCGACGTCGCCCATCTGGACTCGGTTCAGCAAGACCGCTCCGCCGCGCGCGGCGTGTCCGGCACCCGCCGCGCCTATACCCGCCACAAGCCGGTGCGGCCCGACGTGCTGGAGGACGGATCGCTCTATTGGGTCGTCCAGGGCACGATCCGCTGCCGCCAGCGCATCCTGGGCTTCGAGGAAGAGGCGGACGGCGAGGGCCGCAAATACTGCCTGTTCGTGCTGGACACCGAGCTGGTGCCGGTCGTGCCGACCCAGCGCGGCCCGTTCCAGGGCTGGCGCTATCTCAAGCCCGACGAGGCCCCCGCAGACCTGGTGCGCGGCCACGACGGCGAGCTGCCGCCCGACGAGATGCTGAAGGAGCTGCGCAGCCTCGGGCTGATTTGATCCAAGGCGTCTAAGAACTCGTGACAATCCGCCCTTTGCACGGCATCTTCCTGCAATATCCGCCGCAGGGGAGAGCCGCATGTCAGAGGATTCCGCGCACGCCTTCAGCTTCAAGTCGCTGGAGGGCAAGCCGATGCCGCTCTCGCAATATGCCGGCAAGCCGATGGTCATCGTGAACACGGCGTCGAAATGCGGCTTCACCCCGCAATATAAGGGGCTTGAGGCGCTGTGGCAGGCCAACCGCGACAAAGGGCTGGTGGTGCTGGGCGTCCCCTCCAACGATTTCGGCGGGCAGGAGCCGGGCACACATGACGAGATCAAGAGCTTTTGCGAGCTGCGCTTCGGCGTCGACTTCCCGCTGACCGAAAAGGTCGCCGTCACCGGCACGGACGCCCATCCGCTGTTCAAATGGATCGCATCCAAAGGCGGCTTTCTCGGCCGGCCGCACTGGAACTTCTACAAATACCTGATCGGCCCGGACGGCCGCTTCGTCGACTGGTACTCCTCGATCACCGCCCCCGGCTCTGGGCGGTTCACCAAGGCGGTGGAAAAACTGATGGGATAGCGGTCCGGCCGCCTCGAATTCGAGCGGTTTTTGACAATGAAGGCGGGCCCGGACAAGCGAACAAGGCCGGTTCGCGGTAAGCATCGATACCCTGGCTGGAGCAGCGATCATGCCGACCCGAAGCACCGTCGAAGCCTTCATTGCCCATGTGGTTTCCGGTGACCATCTGGGCGCGGTCCGTGACTGGTATCACGATGACGCCTGGATCCAGGAGAACCAGGCACCGCCCCTCGAAGGGGGCAGGGACGCGCTGATGAAGCGTGAGGCCGGGATGATGGAGCGGACCCGGTCGGTCAAGACCGAGCTGCTCGGCGGTCCGGCGATCGAGGGTGACCAGGTTGCGATCCGCTGGCGCTTCACCTTCGTCTTCAAGGACGGCGGCAAGCTGCAACAGGAAGAAATCGCCTGGCAGACCTGGCGGGGCGACAAGATCGCCACCGAAACCTTCTTCTACGATCCGGCGCAGCGCGGCTGACGGGCAGGTCTCCGTCAACCGTGCCCGAGAAGCCGCCTCAAGCCTGCAAAGGCCGCCTGAAGGCGTGCCGGCGGACGAAGGCGAGGCCGAGGAGGGAGCCGCCGAACAGCAGGAGGGACGCCGGTTCAGGCACCGCGCCGCCGCTCACGCCGAAATAGCCGATATGATAGGTCGTATCCCCGCTGCCGCCTGCGAATGCGTCGTAGAAATAGGCGTCCCCGTTATCGGTCCCGGGCGTATTCAGGATCGGGTCGAACGTGCCGGCCGCGGTCAGGGCATCGGCGAACTCGAACCGGATCTGATAGTTGCCGTCCGCACTCTGCGCGCTCAGGTCGCGGGACGTTCCCGCTCCTGTGGTATCGAGGGTGATTCCGGCGGTCGGCAGGGTGAAGCCGCTGTTGAGAGTGCCGGTAACGTTGAGGTCGACCGAGGTTACGTAGCCCAGCGTGGCGTCGTACAGAAACTGCCCGGAAACCGTGATGAGCGGGCCGTGCAGACCGTGGCCATAGCCGCTGACATTGGCCGTCATGTCGAGATTGTATTTTTCGATCAGATCGGCCCGCGCGGCCGGTGCCGATGCGAGGCAACCGATGGCGGCCGCCCTCGGCAAGATGCCCGTGGCCAGGTGGCGGAGGCCCCGAACCCCGCGGCCGAGAACGTGCGTCGCTTTCATTATGTGACCCGCTTGTTGTCGTTGCTTATGGGGCGGCTAAGATGCCGTCCTGTTGTGCAGAATCGCATGCAATATCAAGGCCATATCAATATTATCAAATAGTTATCCCAATTTATCGCCTGACCCAAGGTGCTATTGTAAATTATGCCTTACACCCCAATGAACTAATGAGGGATCATTCTATAAATACTGCCCCTACGATTTGAGAAAATCACAGAAATACGCGGTGGGCCGCGATAGCAGAACTGTTATACTGTACGACGCGATTACCCCTCCGCAAACCGCCAGACGTGGCTTCGCCGACCCTTAGCGGGGTGAGAACGTTATTGACATTTTGTTCGTTTTATGTTCTAGATCGCGCCATGTCACCGCCCGACGCCACCTTATCCTCGGCCAGCGCCGCCGATCTTCAGGATCGGCAGGCCAGCCATGGCTGGCGCATGCGCATGCTGGAGGTCGCCGCCGAGCGCGGACTCAATCTGCTCGATGAGGTTCGCGACATGGCGCGGGAGCGGACGGCCGAAGGCGATCTCGGCCTGACCTATTCCCGCATCACCAAATCCATCCGCCAGTGCGTAATGCTGCACGCGAAATTCGAAGAAGAGGCCGGGAAGAGCGATGCGCAGCGGGAAGCCGAGGCGGCCGCCGCCCGGGCGGCGGAAGCGCAGCGCGCGGCATCTGCCGAGGCCGGCTGTAAGGCGCACCGGAAGCGCCAAGCGAAGAAGGCCGTCAAATTGGCCATGGATCTTTCATGGCAGGCTGCTGATGAGCGTGGGGAACAACTCGACTATGCCGAGATGCTGCTCGATCTGAATGAGCGGATCGACGATTACGACGACTATTCCGATTTCGGCAGCCTGCCGGTCGGCGCGGTGGTGGAAAATATCTGCCGCGTGATGGGGCTGGAATTCGACCCCGCCTTGTGGGAGGACGAGCCCTGGGCCGTCGCCGAAATGGCGGAGAAGCCGGAGGGGTCGCCCTATGCGGATTGGGAGCCATCTGCGCCGGAAACGGCGAACGATGATGACGATCTCGGCGAGGATGACGAGACCGATCCCTACGGATTGGCCGACGAATATGACGAGCCGCCAAGGCGAAGTTCGCGGGCGCCGCCTTAAGCGACGTCAGCCACCCCTGTTTCCGCCATCACCCGATGAGAAAAGCCCATTCAAGGGATCTGCGGCTTGCCGTCCGCATATGAAAAAGGCGCGGCCCCTGCGAACCGCGCCTTCATTCAATCGAGCCGAAACGGGCTCAGATGTAATAGGACTCCAGCGGCTGGAAGCCGTTGAACGCCACCGCCGAATAGGTGGTGGTGTAGGCGCCGGTCGCCTGGATCTGCAGCCTGTCGCCGATCTCCATGGACAGAGGCAGCTGGTAGTCGGCCTTTTCGTACAGCACGTCGGCGCTGTCGCAGGTCGGGCCGGCGAGGATCACGGCTTCGGTCGGGCCGTGGCGATCGGACGTGATCGGGTACT
>DATBAZ010000522.1:0-4567 GCA_036271255.1 Alphaproteobacteria bacterium | reverse complement strand
CGGCATGAACCTGTTCACCTTGGCGCTCGCCGGGCTGCGCGGCAACCGGCTGACCCATGCGCTCAATATCGGACTGCTCGGGCTGGGGCTGGGCACTGTCACCCTGCTGCTGCTCGTCTCCGGCGCGATCGGCGACCGGGTGGTGCGCGATGCGCGCGGCATCGACCTGGTGGTCGGGGCCAAGGGCAGCCCGCTCCAGCTCGTGCTGTCGGCCGTGTTCCAGGCCGATATCCCGACCGGCAATATCCCGCTTACCGAATCCGACGCCCTGCTGCACAACCCGATGATCGACCGGGGCGCGCCGGTGGCGCTGGGCGATGCGGTCAAAGGCTTCCGCATCGTCGGCACGACGCCGGACTATCTCGATTTCTATGGCGCCAAGATCGCCGAGGGCCGGATCTGGCAGCAGCCGATGGAGGCGGTGCTGGGCGCGGCCGCCGCGCGGCGGCTCAATCTTCATATCGGCGACAGCTTCGTCGGCGCCCACGGCATCGCCGGCAACGGCGAGACCCATGGCGCCACGCCCTACCACGTTACCGGCATCCTCGCCCCGACCGGCAGCGTGATCGACCGGCTGGTGCTGACCCCGGTCGAGAGCGTCTGGCAGGTGCATGAGCATCAGCACCACGCCGAGTCCGGCGAGGCGCACGAGGTGACCGCCGTGCTGCTCCACGCCCGGACGCCGCTCGCCATCATCTCCCTGCCCTTCCAGATCAACAGCCAGACCAACTATCAGGCTGCGGCGCCCGCGCTGGAGGCGGCGCGGCTGTTCTCGACCTTGGGCTTCGGGCTGGGCACGGTCAGGGCCTTCGCCGGCATCCTGATCGCCTCATCCGGCCTCGGCATGCTGATCGCGCTGCTCACCCGGATGCGGGAGCGGCGACGCGAGCTGGCTATGCTGCGGCTGCTCGGCGCGACGCCGGGCCAGCTCTTCGCCATGGTGGTGATCGAGGCGCTGCTGCTCGCCGCACTGGGCGCCGTCCTGGGGCTAATACTGGGCAATATCGCGGGCTGGGCAATGGAGACGTTCCTGCCCGCGGGCGGCGCCATGACCGCGCTGGAGCTTAAGGGCCGTCCGTCCGAATTTCTTATCCCGGCGCTGGCGCTGGGCACCGGGCTGGTCGCCGCGCTAGTCCCGGCCTTCGCCGCGTATCGCACCGATGTCGCCTCGGCGCTTGCCGGCAATCATGATTGATCCCAGGGTACGCAAGATGGTCCGCCAGCTAACACTCCTCATCGCCCTGGTCGCCCTCGCGCTGCTGTTCTTCCTGCCCGCCTGGGCGGCAAGTTCCGACACGTCTGGGCCGGAGGTGCCGTGGGATGCGCTGCGCGACGCGATGCAGACCACGACGGGCGACAAGCAGACCATCGCCTTCCTGCCGGAAGCCGAAAAGCTGAACGGCAAGCAGGTCACCATCCACGGCTGGATCACGCCCTTCAACCTGGGCGACGGCGATACGGTGAAGAGCTTCCTGCTGACCGGCACGCCGGGTACCTGCCCGTTCTGCTCCGGCGCCCTGCCGCAGGATTTCGTCCTGGTCTCCGCCGACGAGCCGATCCCGGTCGATATCACCGCCGAATATGTCCTGACCGGCAAGTTCGAGCTCAACCAGGATGATCCGACCGGCTTCTATTATCGTCTCAGGAACGCGAAGCGGAAATGAGAAGGATCAGCCCTTAGGGTAGACGTGGCTGTGCCGGTGCGCGTGGCCCGCCGCGCCGTGGGCATGGGCGCTCTCCTCGATCTCGACCGGGATGAAGGTGACATGGCCATGGCGGACGCCGCGCTCGGCGATGACGGATCGCGAAAAGTCGCGGATCACGACGCTGTCGCCGCGCAGCACGGCCACTTCCAGGCAATTATCGTGGTCGAGATGGACATGCATCGTCGCCACCGACAGATCGTGATGATCATGGTAGGCGTGAGCGAGCTTCTTCGGAATCTCGCGCACGCCATGGTCGTAGACATAGAGCAGGCTGGCGACGCATTGGCCTGAGGCTGCGGTTTCAGTGCCGGCGCGGTCGAGCCCGCCGCGCGCCAGATCGCGCAGCGCCTCGGAACGATTGTCGTAGCCGTTCTCCCGCATGAAGCGGTCCAACTCCTCCGCGAACTCATCCGAAACGCTGATCGTCACACGCTGCATCGACGAACCTCCAAAATATCACGCATTTGTCGTTTTAGCAGGTTGTCATCTGCTATATTAGATGTATGATCTTCTGGTTAAAAGATCATACTTTTTTCGTCCAACCCGGACGATCGGCACGTATACCCTCAGTCTAAGTGCAACGGATGGCCGACTATGTCACGCATCGCCCACCTCGTCCTGCTCCTATCGATCGGAAGCACCCTGGCCGGAATAGCGAAAGCCGACGATCCGCAGCCACCGAAAACCGCCGCTGACGCTCAGCGGGAGGAGATCGTCGTCACGGCCTCTCGCCGGGACCTGATCGGCAAGGCGGCGACCGCCAGCCAGGGATCGGTCACCAAGGAAGAGCTGGAGCTGCGGCCCGTCTATCGCGTCGGCCAGCTGCTGGAGACCGTGCCGGGGCTGGTCGTCACCGTGCATTCCGGCGAGGCCAAGGCCTATCAGTATCTGCTGCGCGGGGTGAATCTCGACCACGGGATCGATTTTGCCAATTTCCTCGACGATATGCCGGTCAACCGGCCGAGCAACGCCCACGGCCAGGGTTATTCCGACCTCAATTTCGTCATCCCGCAATTGCTCGGCGGGGTCGACTATACCAAGGGGCCGTATTTCGCCGAGCTGGGCGACTTCGGCTCGGTCGGGTCGGAGCATATGCGCCTGCTGGACGACCTGCCGAACCAGATCGAGGCCAGCGCCGGGACCCTGGGCGACGACGAGATCTTCGCCGGCGGCACCTTGCATTTCGGCGACGGCAGCCGGCTGCTCGGCGCCGCCGATCTGAGCCGGGTCGACGGGCCCTACACACATCCCGACAATTTCCGCAAGATCGCGCTGGCGACCCGTTACAGCCAGGGCACCGACAGCGACGGCTACAGCCTGACCGCGATGTATTACAAGGGCCAGGGCCGCTTTTCGACCGATCAGCCGCTGCGCGCCATCCTGGACGGCACGATCGGCTTCTACGGGACGCTGGACCCGACCGACGGCGCCCAGTCCAGCCGCTGGAGCCTCTCGGGCCATTACGGTGTCACCGGCGACGACTGGCAGCTCAAGGCCAACGCCTACGCCATACACAGCACCCAGGTGCTGTGGAACAACTTCACCCATTTCCTCAACGACCCGGTGAACGGCGACCAGGAGCAGCAGGACGAGACCCGCAACACCTTCGGCGGGACCGTCGCCTTCACCCAGAGCCTGGAATGGGGCAATATCCAGTCCGACACGACGGTGGGCGTGCAAGAACGCTATGACGACGAATATGTCGACCGCCGCCATACGCGGCACCGGGTGGTGCTCCCCTATTGCGATGACGGCGACGGGCATTATGCGATCGGCGACTTCGCCTGTACCGCCGACAATATCGATATCGACGACACCGCGCTCTACGTCTCGAACACCACGCACTGGCTGCCGTGGCTGCGCTCCACCGTCGGCATCCGCGAGGATTATTCCACCGCCGACGATCACGAGATCCTGACCGGCGTCGACGGCTCGGCCCAGCAGTTCCTGTTCCAGCCGAAGGGCAACGTCACATTCGGCCCCTGGTACGATACCGAGTTCTATATCAGCGCCGGGAAGGGCTTCCATTCCGACGATATCCGCGGCGTTCTCGGCAACGTTCCGCTCGAGGGAACCCCGCTGGCGCTGGGCCGCGTGCCGCTGCTCGCCCGCACCTATGGCGAGGAGTTCGGCATCCGCAACGCCTCGATTCCGCATCTGCAGATCCAGCTTGCCCTGTTCCGGCAGGATTACAGCTCTGAGACGATCTACAATCAGGATGTCGGCATGGACGAGGCCACGGCGCCCAGCCGCCGCGAGGGCTTCGAGCTGTCGGCGCAATACCATCCGTTCGACTGGCTGGAGCTGAACACCGACCTCGCCATGACCAAGGCCCGGTATTTCAAGAACGAGCCGACGCTTCAGAACTTCTACGGGATCACCGGCGGCACCTATATCGCCAATGCGCCGGACTACACCCTGTCATTCGGCGCGCTGATCGACAATCTGGGGCCCTGGTTCGGCAGCGCCGAGATGCGCATCCTGGGCCCCTATCCGCTGACAGACGGCCCGGCCAACCCGCGCGGCCATGGCTATACCGAGACCAATTTCGATGTCGGCTACAAGATCACCGACAACCTCAAGGTGCAGGTCGCGATCTTCAACCTGTTCAACCAGAAGGCTTATTCGTCCGAATTTTTCTACGCGACAAACATCAACAAGGCCGAGGTTGCCAAATACGGGACCGCCGGGGTCGAGGACTTTCAGGTCCACCCGCTGGAGCCGATCTCGGCCCGGTTCACGGTGACCGCCAACTTTTAGAAGATAGAGAGGACAGCGCCGGACCCGCCCGTTAGACTAAGTATTAATTACCTCGCCCCTCGGGGGAGAGGTCGGCGCGAAGCGCCGGGTGAGGGGGGCTG
>DATBAZ010000521.1:0-3786 GCA_036271255.1 Alphaproteobacteria bacterium | reverse complement strand
TGCTGCCCGGTCCAGACTCGCCCCTTGGCCGAGCCGGCGACAGTGCCGGCCGGAATCTTGCGGCCGTTGGCGACGATGCCGATAAACCCGTCATAGATCGTGTCGATGCCGGCATTGATCTTCTGGTTCTGCTCCGCCGTGAACGGGGTGAAGGGGGAATCCATGCCCGCGAACGGGCCGGCGGTGGTCCGGTCGGTGGTGATGCCGAGATCGGCCAGACCTTTGCTGACCACGAACTTGCCGGAGAAGACGCCGATCGAGCCGGTGAGGGTCGCCGGCTCGGCGACGATCTTGTCGGCGTCGGCCGAAATCCAGTACCCGCCCGAGGCCGCGACCGACCCCATCGAGACGACCACCTTCTTGCCCGCGGCTTTGGCCTTCACCACCATGCGGCGGACCGATTCCGAGCCCGAGACCGAGCCGCCGGGGCTGTCGATCCGGAAGACGATGACCTTGACGCTGGGGTTGGCGATGGCCTGGGCGAAGCCCAGCATCACCGCGCCGCCCTGGTCGAGCCCGCGATCCCGGTCGGACGGATCGACGGCGCCGCCGACCCGCCCGATCTCGCCCACCTCATAGACCAGGGCGATGTTCGGATGGTCCTGCCGCTCATGGCTGTTCTCGGCATAATAATCGGGCAGCGCCATCGTCTTCACATCGGTGCCCGCCGCCTTCTTGGCCGCCGCCACGACCTCGTCGGCATAGCCTGCCTGGTCGATCAGCTTGGCCTGCTTCGCCTCGTCGGTGGTGAGCGGCCCGCGCGCCAGCAGCGCCCTCACCTCGTCCGGCGTCAGGTTGCGGCTGGCGGCGATGTCGGTCACCAGCTGCTGCGTCAGGTCGTTGGCGAGGCTTTCCATCATCTCGCGCGCCGGCGCGGTAAAGCCCTTTTCGGTGTAGGTCTCGGGCGCGGTCTTGTATTCGGCGCGCTTGGAGAATTCGGGCTCGACATCGATCTTGGCGAAGGCGTCCTTCAGGAACGGCGCCTCGAACATCACGTCGGTGAGCATCGCCTGACCCATCGGCTGGACCCAGATCTGGTCGGCGGCCGAGGCCAGGTAGTACTGGCCGTTGCCGGCGGCGGATTCGCCGAAATCGTCAGCGAAGGCGTAGACGAACTTCTTGGCCGCCCGGAACCGCGCGATCGCCGCCCTCAGCTCCTGCGTTTGAGCCATGCCGGCGGAGGCGTCCAGCTTCAGCACCAGCCCCTTGATGCGGTCATCCTTGGCTGCGAGATCGATGCCGGAGACGATCTCCCTCAGCTTTTTGGAGCGTTGGGTCACCAGGCTGGTGAGGCCGGTGCGGGTCGGCGATTCCTCGATGAACGGCCCCTCGACCGTCAGGGTCAGCACCGTGCCCTGGGCGACCGGGGTGGTCTTATGACTGGCGACATAGACGCGCGATACGCCATAGATCAGCAGCACCATCCCCAGGATCGCCAGCAGACCGATCACGGCCAGGGTACGGACGATGAAGCGCATTGATGTCTCCAGACCAGTTCTTAGTGGCGCTCAAGGAATGTACGAATTTACTCTGGCTGTTCCGCGCCAGCCAACACAAGCCGATATTTTCCCGCCTCGGTGACCAGGAAGCGTGAGGCAGGATCCTCGGTTTCGATCTTCTGGCGCAGGCGCCAGATATGGGTCTCCACCGTGTGCGTGTCGACCCCGGCGCTGTAACCCCAGACATGGGCGAGCAGTTGATCGCGGTCGACCGCGGCCCCCTTAACCGACGCCAGATAGAGCAGCAATTTGCGCTCGAGTTCAGTCAGCCGAATGACCGCGTCGGAGCCGGGGCCGCGCAGCAGCTGCTCCGCCGGCACGAATTCGTAGGGGCCGAGCTGGAGCAGCTCCACAGCGCTGTCCTCGGTCCAGTGCGCCTCGATCCGCGCCAGCAGGGTGCCGAGCCGGACCGGCCGGGCGATCGGCTCATCCTCCGGAGTTTTCGCGTCCCGCGCGCCCAGGATCAAGACCGGGCCGGCGAAGCCTGCCTCGCGCAGCGGTCCCACGGCATCCCGCCGCCCGCTCGCATCGTCGAGATCGATGATCACCAGCGCATCCGATTCCGGAGGGTCAGCCAGCAGGACCGCCCGCCAGCCGCCGGCATGCTGGTTCAGCGCCCGGACGAGCATGTCGTCCGGCGCCACCACGTGAACCGAATGCGAATGTGCGGCCTCGGACAAGATGGGAACCGTCAGACCCCGCGGCTGAAGTCGGTCTTGGAGAAGGGCAGCGAGCGCACCCGCTTGCCGGTTGCGGCGAAGATCGCGTTGGCCACGGCCGGTGCGATCGGCGGTGTACCCGGCTCGCCGATGCCGCCCCATTTGGTGCCGCCCGACAGCGCCAGATAGGTCTCGATCTTCGGCGCATCGGCCAGCTTGACCATCTGATAGCTGTCGAAATTGCTTTGCTCGATGGCCCCGTCCTTGACCGTGATCTCGTCATAGAGCGCCGCGGTCAGGCCGTAGATGACGCCGCTCTCCATCTGCATCTCGACGTTGCGCGGGTTGACGACATGACCGCAATCGACCGCGACGACCACGCGTTCGCAGCGCACCTTGCCTTTGGCATCGACCGAAACCTCGGCGACCTGGCCGACGATCGTGCCGAAGGCCTCGTGGATCGCGATGCCGCGCCCCTTCCCCGGGGGCAGCTTCTCGTTCCAGTTCGACTTCTCGGCCAGCGTGTCCAGCACTTTCAGGAAGTCTTCCTTGCCCGCAAGCAGCTTGCGCCGGAACTGGTAAGGGTCCTCGCCCGCCGCGTGCGCCAGCTCGTCGATGAAGCTTTCCACCGCGAAGGCGTTCTGCGAGCTGCCGACCGAGCGCCAGAACATGGTCGGCACGTGCGTGTCCTTGATCGCCGCCTCGACCTTCAGGTTGGGCACGGCGTAAGGCAGGTTGACCAGCCCCTCGACCGCCATCGGCTCCACGCCGGGCGGCATCGGGAAATCGAGCAGCCCTTTCAGCGACTTCAGGATCGAGCCGACCGCCGTCTGCGCGTGAAACGCGGTGGGCATCCCATCCGGACCCAACGACGCCTTGATCGCGATGGCCGCCTGCGGGCGATAGCGGTCGTGCCGCATATCCTCCTCGCGCGTCCAGATCAGCTTCACCGGCTTGGAGATCGTCTTGGCGACGGCGAGGGCCTGGAGCACCTCGTCATTCACCGCCCGGCGGCCGAAGCCGCCGCCCAGATAGCAGTTATGGACGAAAATCTTATCTGGCGTCAGGCCGAGCGTCTTGGCGGCCAGCCCGGTCGTCACTTCCGGCGCCTGGGTGCCCATCCAGATGTCGAGCCGGTCGGGCTGGAGGTGGACGGTGCAGTTGAGGGGCTCCATCGTCGCATGGGCGACATAGGGCACCTCATACAGCGCCTCGACCACCTTTCCCGCGCCGAGCGCCTTGGCTGTGTCGCCGACCGACTTGGCGTTCTGCAACGGACCTTTCAGCGCGTCGCGATAATCCTGGCGGAATTGCGCGCTCGAGGTGCCGGCGCCTGTCCCTGGATTCCATTGGACCGGCAGGGCCAAGGCCGCCTGCTTGGCGCGCCAGAAGCGGTCGGCAACCACGGCGACGCCGCCGGGCACCGGCACGACGCTCATTACGCCGCGGAACTTCCTGATCGCGTCGGCGTCATAGCTCTTCACCGTGCCGCCCGGCACCGGGCACATCACCACGGCGGCATAGACCATGTCCGGCAGGCGGACATCGATGCCGAACACCGCCTCGCCCGTCACCTTGACCTTGGTGTCGAGCCGGGTCTGGGACTTGCCGATCAGGGTGAACTGGTC
>DATBAZ010000520.1:0-4576 GCA_036271255.1 Alphaproteobacteria bacterium | reverse complement strand
TTCGGCCTTGGCGTAACGCTCCAGCGTCTCCTGGCACAGGCGGCGCGCGTCGGCGTCCTGCGGCAGGAACATCATGCCGACGGCATAGTCGCCCGCCGCCGGCAGCGAGAATCCCAGCTTCGCGGATTCGGCGCGGAACAGCGCATCGGGAACCTGAATCAGAATCCCGGCGCCGTCGCCGGCCAGCGGATCGGCGCCGACCGCGCCGCGATGCTCCAGGTTACACAGGATGCGCAGCCCGCGGGCGACGATGTCGTGGCTTTTCGTGTTCTTGATATGCGCGACAAAGCCGACGCCGCAGGCGTCGTGTTCGTTCCTGGGGTCATAAAGACCCTGAGCTTTCTGCTTCATGGCACACACCCTATCGCGAGTTTCACGCAAACGCACGCGTGACTTCCGCACTGCAGCATTTTCCGCGCGAAAAGAGGCCCTATAGCCACTCTCGCGCTCCGGCCCGTGTCACTCCGAGATGCTGATTTCCAGCTGATTAGGGTGTCGTCGGCCTCGCGCTGTAATGCACTCGGTCCATCTGAAGGGACGGCGATAATATGTCAAGAGTGTTGCCCCATTCTGCGGCAACACGGCCTGTAAATTTCAACTCTGACGATAGTCGATTGCCGAACATTACCAAACGTGACTCGAAATTGACATAAGCGTGCGTGGATGGAAAGCACGCGGCGCCTGCTTTCCTGCCTTGCCGGGCGCGGTTTGCCGGGGCATGGTGCCGTCAACTAAATCATCAATTTATGGGCTGGGGCGGAACGCGATGGAACGACGTTTGCTGGGGAAGAGCGGGCTCGGTGTTTCGGTGCTGAGCTTTGGCGCCATGACCTTCGGCGGGGTGGGCATGATGGCCGCGGTGGGCAACACCCACGAGGAGGAGGCCGAGCGCCTGGTCAATGTCGCGATCGACGGCGGCATCAACCTGATCGACACCGCTGATGCCTATTCGAACGGCCGGTCCGAAGAGATTCTCGGCCATGCGCTGAAAGGCAAACGCCATGACGTGGTGGTCGCCACCAAGTGCTGGGGCAGGATGGGGCCAGGGCCGAACGATGTCGGCTCATCGCGGCTCCATGTCGTCCAGGCTTGCGAGGCCAGCCTCAAGCGGCTCAATACCGACTATATCGACCTCTACCAGATCCACGCCTTCGACGCGCTGACCCCGCTGGAGGAGACGCTGCGGGCGCTCGACGACCTCGTGAGCGCCGGCAAGGTCCGCTATATCGGCTGTTCCAACTATGCCGGCTGGCAGCTGATGAAGGCGTTGGCGATCTCCGACAAGCACGGTTACGAGCGCTACATCTCGCACCAGCTCTACTACTCGCTGTGCGGCCGCGACGCCGAGACCGACCTGCTGCCGGTCGGCGTCGACCAGGGTGTCGGCACGATCATCTGGGGGCCGTTGGCGTTCGGCCTGCTGACCGGCAAGTTCCGCCGCGGCAAGCCCGATCCGGAAGGTGCGCGCGGCACCCTCACCGGCGCTCCGGTCGGCGGCATCGGCCGCGAGAAGCTGGATACGATCACCGACACGCTGGCTGAAATCGCCGAGGCGCGCGGCTGCTCGATGGGCAACGTCGCCATGAACTATCTGCTGCGCAAGCCCGCCATCTCCACCGTCCTGTTCGGCGCCCGCAACGAGGAGCAGCTCAAGGACAATATCGCCGCCGCGAGCTGGACGATGAGCGACGAGGAATTGGCCAGGCTCAACGCCGTCAGCGACAAGCCGCTGCCCTATCCGCAATGGGCGTTCAAGAGCGTGTTCGCGGAGCGGAACCCATAAATGCATGCCTTCAGGCAGGCCGTCGCCGGGACCGAGATCGACGTGCTCTCGGACGGCGTGGGGCCGCGCCTGACGATCCTTCACCGTGATACCGGCCGGGCAGGCTGGACCGGTCTGCATGCGCGGCTGGCCAAGCACTTCCATGTCATCGCGCCATCTCTGCCGGGCTACGACGCATCCGGCCGTCCGGATTGGTTGCGCAACGTCGCCGACCTGTCCGCCCTGGTCGGCATGCTGGATGATGCGCTGGAGGGCGAGCCCGGCGCCTGGCTCGGTCACGGCTTCGGCGGCTGGGTCGCGGCGGAGCTGGCGGCACGCAGCCCGGCGCGGGTCACGAAGCTGGTCCTGCATTCGCCAATGGGCATCAGGCCACCCGAGGGCGAGATATTCGACCAATTCCTGATCGAGGCCGAGGACTATGCCCGCCTCGGCTTTTCCGATCAGGCGACCTATGACCGGCAGCGCGCGGACGAGGGCGAGGGGCGTTCGGCCCGGCTGGACCGCAACCGGGAGATGACCACCCGCATTGCCTGGAAGCCGGCGATGTTCGATCTCGGCCTGCCGCACCTGCTGCGGGGCGTGTCGGTCCCGGCGCTGATAGCCTGGAGCAGGGACGACGCCATCGTCCCGCGCTCTTGCGCCGAGGCCTATCGCGACGCGCTGGGTGGCCGCCTAGCCGAGATCGCCGGAGGGCATATGGCCGAGTACGAGGCGCCGGATGCGCTGGCGACCCTGGTCGAGGATTTCCTCGGATGCTGATCTCCTATTTTACCGAGCAGCCTTATTCCGCCCTCAGCGCGGAAGATGCCTGGGACTTGCACCCGTTCGACCATATGGCGCGCCGGCCCGGCGACAATGTTCTGATCCACTCTAACCGCTTCTTCGATCCCGTCGCGGCCAGCCGTCTCTATGCCGAGCGCATCCGCGAATACGAGCTGGCGGAAGAGGTCGGGTTCGACGGCGTGATGGTCAACGAGCATCACAACGCGCCCTTCTGCATGCAGGCGCGCATCACGGTGATGTCGTCCGTCGTCGCGGCGCGGACCAAGCGGGTCAAGATCGTTCAGCTCGGCAACCCGCTGCCGACCTGGGACAACCCGGTCCAGCTCGCCGAAGAGACGGCGATGATCGACATGATCTCGAACGGCCGGCTGGTTGCCGGGATCGTACGCGCCGGCGGGGCGGAGCAACTCGCCAACAACGTGAACCCCGCCTACAACCGCGAGCGTTTCCACGAGGCGCACGACCTCCTAATCAAGGCCTGGACCGTGCCCGGCCCGTGGCGCTGGGAGGGCGAGCATTACCACCAGCGCATCGTCAATCCCTGGGCCGTGCCGCTGCAGAAGCCGCACCCGCCGGTCTGGGTGCCGGGCATCACCAGCAAGGAAACGATCGAGTTCGCCGCCAGCCACGGCTACCCCTATGTCTGCCTGAACACCTCGATGGAGGACACAAAGCGGATTTGGGGCCTGTACGACAAGATTGCCGCCGAGACCGGTTTCGCGGCTGGGCCGCAGCATCGCGGCTATCTCGTCCGCTGCATCGTCGCCGAGACCGAGGAAAAGGCGTTGCGCAACGCGCGCGAGCATCTGTGGATGTCTGGCGAATTTGCCGGTTTCGGCCGCCCGACCTGGATTGCTCCCACCGGTTATTCCAGCTTCGAGGCACGCACCGGCCGCGCCGCCATGGACAAGGCCAACAGCTCCTTGGAAGGCCAGATCGAACGCGGCACCATGGTGGTGGGCACACCGGAGCAGGTCGTCGCCCGGCTCCGCTGGTGGCTTGAGGAAACCCGGCCGGGCCTTCTGATGCTGTGGCCCAATGACGGCCGCCTCGACCATGAAAGCTCGTTGGAGGCCATCCGCCTGATGGGCGAGGCTGTGCTGCCGTCGGTCAAGAAGATCGCGCGTGAACTCGGGCTGTACGACTAATTCGAGCTGGCGGAATCGTCCTAAGGTGCTGCCACGCATCGGAAGTAGTGGTAAATCACCGCATCCTCGTGTAGTCGGGCGATCCGTTGCCGAGCGTTTCCTACTAGGCGCGCTTGAATTCCGTCGATAGAGCAGAATTCCATGACCACGCCTGGAAATATCAACCGACCGACTGCCGCCGTGGACCCGCTGGCGAGCCCACAGCCGGTAGGCGCGCCGCTGACCCGCGCCGCCATCTTTCTGGTGGTCACGATGAATCCGGGTGCCGTCGCCGAGATCGCTGTCCGGTCGCTCTGCGCGGACCTGGCCGGTCTGCTGCGCTCGGTCGGATTTCGCGGGCCTGACGAACGCCTGTCCTGCATCATGGGCATAGGGTCGGACGCGTGGGATCGCTTGTTCGGAGCACCACGCCCGGCCGAGCTGCATCCTTTTCAGGAAATTGTCGCCGGCCCGCGCTGCGCCGTCGCCACACCCGGCGATCTGTTGTTCCATATTCGCGCCGAGCGGATGGATCTGTGCTTCGAGCTCGAGACCCAGATACTGATGAAGCTTGGCGACGCGGTGTCGACAGCGGATGAGGTTCAGGGCTTCCGTTATTTCGATGCCCGCGACCTGTTGGGCTTCGTCGACGGCACCGAGAACCCCACGGGCGCTTTGGCGCTCGATTCCACCTTGATCGGCGGAGAGGATGCAGCCTTCGCCGGCGGCAGCTATGTCATCGTGCAGAAGTACCTGCACGATATCGCCGGCTGGAATGCGCTGCCGACCGAGACGCAGGAAGGCATCATCGGTCGCAAGAAGCTGTCGGATATCGAGCTGGACGACATAGTCAAGCCGACCTGCGCACACAATGCCCTGACCC
>DATBAZ010000519.1:0-12057 GCA_036271255.1 Alphaproteobacteria bacterium | reverse complement strand
CAGTCCAGTATGGCGGCGGCTCAGGGCGCGGTCGAGCGGCTGAACGGGCAGGTCGGCACCCTCTCCGGCCGGCTCGACAAGGTCGACGCGGCGCTGGCCGACCGGCGTCAGCAGGCGCTGCGGGCCGAGGCGACGATCCTGGCGGCTGGGCAGCTCCGCGCCGCGCTGGCGACGTCGAAGCCGTTTGCTAGGCAGCTGGCTGCCGTGCGCGCCATGGTGCCGGGCGACGGCGAGATCACGGGCGTGCTCGACCAGATGCAGCCTTATGCCGACAGCGGCGTCGAGACATCTGATGATTTGACCCGGGATTTCAACCGCCTGGCCCCCAACCTGGTCCGCACCGCCATCGTCGGCGACGGCAACAGCTGGTGGCGGCAGGCGCTCTATCATGTCGAATCGGTGATCTCGATCCGGCGTACCGGGGCTGACGCGCCGGGTGATTCGACTGGCGCCGTTGTCGCCCGGGCCGAGGCCAAGCTGGATGAGGACGACCTGTCCGGGGCGATCGCCATGCTGCAGGCGCTGAGCGGCGCCGCGGCCGATCTCGCCTCACCCTGGATCCACGATGCCCAGCATCGGGTCGCGGTCGACGCCGCCGAATCCGACCTCAGCCGGATCGCGATCAGCCGCGTCTCCACCGGCACGCCGACCGGCGCCACTACCACGCCGTCGCCGGCGGCCGCCCCGGCGCCATCTCCCGCCCCGGCGGACGGCAAATGATCCGCGGCCTGTGGTTCTTCGTCCAGCTCGCCCTCGTCGTCATCGTCGGGGTCGTGCTGGCCTATCAGCAGGGCGCGGTTTCCATCGAGTTCCATGGCTGGCTGATCGAGACCACGACGGGGATGCTGATCTTCTCGGTGCTGGTCGCCGCCCTGCTGGTCATCCTGATCTGGCGCATCCTGCGCAGCATCCTGGGCACGCCGCATGCGATCGGCCGCCTGCGCCATCGTCAGCGCCGCAACCGCTCCTATGTCGCGCTGGTGAAGTCGCTGGCGGCGCTGGCCGCCGGCGAGGGGACGACGGCGCTGCGCCATGCGAGCGAGGCCGAGGCTATCGGCGAGCCGGCGGTGAGCCATCTGGCTGCGGCCGAGGCGGCTGAGATGGCCGGGGACGATGCCCGCGCCGAGGCCGAATATACCCGGCTGGCCGACCGGCCCGACACGACGATCATCGGCCTCAAGGGCCTGACCGGGCTGGCCGAACGCCAGGGCAAGCTCACCCAGGCGCTGGAGCATGCCCGCCGCGCCCGCAAGCTCGCGCCCCGCAGCCCCTGGGCCGCCCTCAAGCTCTTCGAACTCGAGGAGCGCACCGGTGCGTTGGACCAGGCCGAACGAACCCTTGCCGAAGCGGGTAAACTGAGCGCCGTTCCGCCCGCCGAAGCCAATCGTTTGCTGGCCGGTCTGTTGTTGCGCCGTGCCGATGAGGCGGCGGCTGCCGGAAACGAGGCCGGCGCGCTCAAGGATGCCGAACGCGCCCATGAGCTGGAGCCCGGGCTGACCAAGGCCGCGATTCTGGCGGCGCGGCTGCTGGCGCGCGCCGGCCGGACGCCGGCGGCGGAACGGGTGCTTACGCGCGCCTGGAGTGCGGCGCCGGATGTAGAGCTGGCCCGCGCCTGGCTGGCGCTGGCGCCCAAGGCCGACGTCACCGCGCGCCTGCGCCAGGCTGAGCGGCTGCTGGCGCTCGACCGGAACAGCGACGAAGGCCGTCTGGCGATGGCGGAGGCGGAGCTCGCCGCCGCCCGCTGGGCAGAGGGGCGCACGCACCTGGCCGGCGTCAGCCTGGCCGCCCAGGCGAGCCCGCGCTATTGCCACCTGATGGCGTTCCTGGAAAGCGCCTCCGGCAACGAGGCTGCGGCGCGCGGCTGGTTCGAAAAGACGCTGGGCGCCGAGGAGCCGCCGCCAGCGCTGCTGTCGCCCGCCGCTTAGACTGCCGATCGACCGGCGGCGGCGAAGACCGTCGGGGTTTGGCCGAACTTGTGGCGGAAGGCATGGATGAAGGCGCTGGTCCCGGCATAGCCCGCCGCCAGCGCGGCATCGGTCACGCTCCTTCCGTCCAGCAGCAAGGCGGCCGCCTCCATCAGCCGCGCCACTTGCCGCCATTCCGAGAGCGGCATCCCGGTTTCGCCGAGAAATATGCGCTGGATCGTACGCATGCTGCCGCCGCTTCCATCCGCCAAAGCGTTGAGCGTCCAGTCGCCTGCCGGATCGGTGAGGAGGGCGTTGGCGATCCTGAGCGCCCGCCGGTCGACCGGCATGGTGAGTGCAAGCGGCAGGCGCTCGGCCCGCGCTAGCGCGGCGAGCAGGGCCTCGCCGATTGTCCGGTGGAAGCGGTCTGTCCCGTCGATATGGCCGATCCGCGTCAGTTCGAGGATCAGCTCGCGCAGCAGCGGCGTCACCCCCAGGCCGAGGGGAAGGGCGAGAAGCGTCGGGCAATGTTCGGGCGGAATATAGACGCTGCGCAGCCGCGTTGCCCCGCGCATGCGCAGCCTGTGCGGCGTGCCGGGCGGCAGCCAGACGGCGCGGGCCGAGGGTATCAGCCAGGCTTGCCCGGCGGCCCTGACATGGATCGCCCCGCTCGCCGCATAGACGAGCTGGCCCCACCCATGATCGTGATCGCCGATCTCGTGGCCATGGTGGTATTGCGCGCTGAGCGTGCGGAGGAAGGTACTCACTCTGTCGTATTCTCGATGCGGATCGTCATCTTTGCGCAAGAACGCCAAGCGGGCCAGTGGCATTAGAAGGGGTGTCCGATCAGGGAGCGCCCTATGCCGAACCACATTCGCCACTTCGCCATCCACGCCGATCGGGTGGATCGCGCCCGCTCATTCTATGAAAGCGTCTTCGGCTGGCGGTTCGAGCCTTGGGGCCCGCCCAATTTCTATCTGATCCGCACCGGGCCCGACGGCGATCGCGGCCTCCAGGGGGCGCTGCAGGAGCGGCACCAGCCGCTCGATGGTTCCGGCATGCGCGGCTATGAATGCACGATCGGCGTGGACGATCTCGATGCGATCCTGGCGCTGATCCCGCGCCATGGCGGCACGGTCGTTTCGCAGCCATTCACGATGGAGACGGTCGGCCGCCTGGCCTTCTTCAACGACACCGAGGGGAACACGGTGGGGGTGATGCAGTATGATCCCGACTATCCGTTCTAGGCCTGCCGGGCGGGCGGGCGGACGACGAAGCCCATCGCCATTCCGGCCAGGAACCCGCCGATATGGGCCAGCCAGCCGATCGGCATGCCCTCCGGCGCACCGACGCCCAGTATGCCGGTGATGGCCATCATTGCGATCAGCAGCCCCGCCATCCGCACCAGCCCCAGCGGCTTGGCGCCCAAATTGTAGAGCCGCCAGATCACGATCAGCGCGCCGAACACGCCGCTGATGCTGGCCGAGGCGCCGACCAGTATGTCGTCACGCGCCGGATCGGCCATCGCCGCCTCGACGAAAGCCCCGGCGACGCCCGCGCTCAGATAGATGATGAGATAGGGGATCTTGCCGACCGGCCGTTCGACACCGGGGCCCATCGCCAGCAGGAACACCATGTTGGCGGTCAGATGGTCCCAGCCGCCATGCATGAACTGGTAGGTGAACAGCGAGGCGAGATCGATCAGGCCGAAATCCTGGAACAGGGCGGAGGTGTGGACCGCCAGATAGTTCTCGACGATCTCGTCCTGCGCCTGCGGCAGCAGGCTGCGCACGACCTGGACCAGCACGTTGAGCGCGATCAGCCAGCCCGTCGCCGACGGTATGCGGAACATCGGCTCGCGGGCCGGCGGAGTTTCTGTGGGGGGCTGGTCGGTCAAGATCAGGCTTTATGCCCTGCTATGCATCGGAGGGGCAACGTGGCCTTGCGCCGCCGACGCCGTTTTGAGTATGGTGCGGCCCGCTTCCGCGCCGGCAACTTCCGACCGGGCGCATATGCCGAAGTAGCTCAGCGGTAGAGCAACCGATTCGTAATCGGTAGGTCCGCGGTTCAAATCCGCGCTTCGGCACCATTTCTTTCAGACTTCTTTTGTCACCGCTTGCTCACCGCCGGGACAGCGCGGCGATGCTATGCGCGAAACCATATTCAACGACGCGTTGTTATGGCCCCGGACATGATCTCACTGCCTTCTCAGAAATTCCGCCGCGTCGCCGCGGCTTTCCTCCTCGTTCTCACGGCCGGCTGCCAGGGGCAGGCGCCTGGCGAGCGGACCCATGAATGGGTCGGCACCTTGCCGCGCCGCGACACCGGCTTCGACAAGCGGACATGGCAGGACACATCCGTCACCACAGTGAACCAGCTGATGGAGCGGCTGCCCGACCGGATCGATTCGGCAGCGGAACATCGGCTGGCGCGCAATCTCCTGATCAGCATCACCGATGCGCCGCAAGGCGACGATGGCGGCGGCGCACTTCTGGCGCTTCGTGTTGAGGCGCTGATGCGGATCGGCAATGCCGGCGACGCGGCGGCGTTGGCGCGGGCCGGGCGGACGCCGCCGCGCGACGCGGCGAGCGCCCAGCGGGAGGCGGAGGCCGAGCTGCTGGCCGGGAATATCGAAATGGGCTGCATCGACCTGCGCGCGCTGGCGGCGCGCTCGTCGACGCGGTGGGTGGAGGATGGGGTGGCCTTGTGCCGGGTACGCGCCGGAGAACCCGGCGCGGTGGCGCCGGCGGGTTCGGGCAGGTTGGGCGCGCTCGCCCGGATAGCCGGCGCGCCGCTGCCGGCCGAGCCGTCGTCCGGCGACCCTGCCGTGACGATCGCCTACCGCGCCGCGGTCGGCAGCGATCCCAGGGTGCCTGGGTCGCAGCGGCTCGATGCTGCGTTCGCAGCGGCGCGGGCCAGTGCGCTTAGCGGAGACGCTTATGCAAAGATCCTGCGGTCCGCCCATGCGCAGGGCGCTCTCGCCGAAGGGCCACCGGCGTCGGGCGGGCAGGCCGCGGCATTGTTCCGGGCGATCGAGGTCGCCGGCGATCCCGCGCGGAAGCTGGCCCTGGCGGAACGGGGATTGCTCTCGCCCGGCGGAACGGTCGATGGGGTGAGCGCAGCGATGGCGGAGGCGCTGCGTGGCGTGAAGGCCGAGGCCGGCCCTCTTGCGGCGGGGTTCGCCGCCTATTTCTATACCGTGGGCGACGTCAAGGCCGCGACGCCCTGGTCCGATCTGGCCAAGCGGTCAGGCGCGGATACTGCCGTCTGGCCTTACCGCGCCCTGGTCAAGCCGCCGGGCGCGGCTGAGCTGGCGCAATGGGAAAAGCGGGCGCATCTCGATCCGGCGCGTCATGAGCGCATCGTGGCGATCCTCTCGGCCTTCGGCTTGGGGACTGCCGACGTTTCTGAGCCAAGCCAGGACGGCTTGCGGGAGCTCGACAACGCCGCCGCGCAGCAGCATGTCGGTGAAACGACCCTGCGTACCCTGGCGATCCTGGGGACCCAGGGCCCCGCCGGCGCCGGCCCGCAGGCGCTCCGCCATGTGCTGGCGGCGCTCGACCGGGTCAATCTCCACGACGAGGCGCGGGCCATCGCATTCGAGGCAATGGCGGCTGTTCTCGTTTCTCGCCCCGCGCCGCGCAAAGGCGAGGTCACTGCATCGAACAGGCCGGCGGCCGGTTCGTCCTAGATCGTCCTCGTCACCAGTTCGCGAACGGCGCCTTCACGGCGATGTCGACATCCAGTCCGGCCGCCTTGTCGCGGGTCAGGTTCTCGATGATCTGCTCGTCCCATACGCTGCTGGCGTGGTCCAGGTTGGCGGTGAACTCGAACCGTTTGGTCATCGACGGGGCGATATCGGCGACGTCGCAGTAGAACTGGTCGTGCCAGTGGCGCAGCGGCATCATCGGCCCGTCGGCATGGCACAGCAGCGGATTGTCGACCCGCGTCTTGGTCTTCCAGATATGGACGTCCTGATAGAACGCGCCCTGCTGCATCTCTGAGATCGCCCTTGAGCGGACCGCGTTCTGCGCCTCCGACAGGTTGGGGTCGTGCTTCACCATGATCCCGACCTGCAGCATGAAGGTGTCGGGCGTGATCGGATAGTGGCAGTTGAACAGGACGATGTCGGTCGGGGCGCCGCCCATGTTCGACCATTGCGGATTGATCATATAGGCGGGGCCGTAATAGACGCCCTCCGACCGGAAGGTGCCGGGCGCCAGGTCCTGTGAGGCGCCGTGGAACGGGGCGCCGGAATCATGGGCAGGGGTCGATCCGGCCGCATGATATTCCATGTACTGATAGCCGATATGACCCTCGAAGATATTCTTGAAATAGGACGGCCCCTGGAACCGGCCGCCGCCATGGACATAGAAGAAATGGGCGAGGTCCGACATGTTGTCGATCAGCTCGCGCACGTTGGTGTCGATCACCCAGGTCGCCCAGGAGGTCTCGCTCCATTTGCCGTCGAAGCAGCCTTCGTGGCGCGGAACCACCACCTCGGGCGGCGGCGGATTGTCCTCGGGGTCGTTCCAGACGAAGAGCTGCTTGTTCTCCTCATGCGTGATCCACGCCCTGGTGCGCGCCTTGGGCGGCACGAAGCGGGCATAGGGGATCAAGGTGCAGCGGCCGTCGCCGGCCCAGCGCCAGTCATGGAACGGGCAGGCGATCGTCTCGCCCTTGATCTCGCCTTCGCCCAGGTCGCCGCCCATATGCGGGCAATAGCCGTTGATCACGTTGATCCGGCCGCTTTCCCCCTGGAAGACGACCAGCTTGGTGCCGAAGGCCTGCAGCGTGTGGGGCTTGCCGTCCTTATAGATGTCGGCCGCGCCCAGGCAGTACCAGCCGCGCGCGTAACGGCCGGTCGGCGGCTTGGCCTCGATCTTCCAATATGAGTTGGCCGTGTTCGGCCCGCCTTCGATATTGCCGTCCATGGGCGTCCCCCCGCATTGCATGCGCCGTGCCGCGGACAGGCACGAGCCTTGCCTATTGTGATAACCACGCGGGCGCGGTTTTCCAAGGCTGGGCGGCCAAAAAAATTTCCTTTTTTGAAATAACCCGTTTTTTCAGGCGGCCTGAGGCCCCTTGGCGGCGACCCGGCGGCGGGGCCACATCTGGATGATGAAGCCGAGGATGGCGAGGGAAACGCCGCCGACGCCGAGGTCGAACCAGACCGCCGAGGGTTCGGCCGCGAACGGGTCGGCTGAAAAGTCGAACCAGAAGCCGATCAAGCCGGCCGCCAAGCCCAGAATACCGATCACGAACCCCATTTTGCGCCTCCCTAAGCCGTCTGTCGGTCCAACCCGGCGCGGGGGTCCAGGTTCCGGGGATTCGGGCGCTTCTCTGCTGTCGACTTCACATGGCCGCGACGTGCATAATCCGGCCCCTTCCAGCCGGCAAAATGGCGGGCCTTCCGTGACAGCTCTGCGCTCCCCGATCGAACCCATCAAGGCGCTGGTGCGCCATCAATCCGGCTATGCGGCGCATGGCGACCCGACGGCGGCGGCGATCAATATCATCGCGCTGATGCTGGCCTGGAACGGGCCGCTCTATCCCGTCTATGTCGTCCTGCTGACTGGGCGTGACGGGCTGCCCTGGTGTCTGCTGACGATGCTGATCAGCCCGTTCTTCTATGCCATCCCGTGGCTCTCGCGCATCAGTTCGCGCGGCGCCCGGCTGGCCTTGCCAATCGTGGGGGCGGCCAACACGCTGTGGTGCATGAAGCTGTTCGGCGTCGCCTCGGGCGTCGGGCTGTTCCTGTTCCCCTGCATCGTGCTGACCGCCTTGCTCTACCGCTATCGCGAGCGCCGGCTGATGTTCCCGCTGCTGGGCGTCATGCTGCTGCTGGAATTCATCCCGGCGCGGGTGTTCGGTGCGCCGATCATCCTGCTCAGCCCGGAGGAATCGGCCAGGCTGTCAGCGCTCAATGCCGGCAGCGTCGCCTTTCTGCTCGGCTTCATCGTGCTGAAATTCATCGACATCGCCCGCGCGCTGGACAGCGGCGAAACGCGCACGGCCGGATAAAGCGCCCCTATGGCCTGGAAATCGCCCGTCGCCGAGCATAGTATCTCCGTATGAACGATCCGCGCATGCCGACCCTTGCCGAGCTGCAGGCCGACCTTGACGCCAGCGATGCCGAGATTGAGGCTGGGCAGATCGTACCCGCCGAAGTCGTCCGCCAATTGTTTCATGACACCTTGGCGCGGATGGAAGCGAAAAAAACCGCTACGCTAAAGCGCGAAGCTGCTTCACGCCGTTGATCGGGTACACTCGGCGGGCGCTGCGTCAGGTTGAGCAGCTCATCCAGCACTATGCAGAGCGGGAACGCTATGAGGCGATCCACGCGTTTCGGGCCGCGCTCGACGAGGCGGAACGCAAAATCAGCAGCAGTTCGGCCGGCGGATTGCCGGCGCCGCGCCCCTACCCACAGCTCGCACGGTCGGGCTGGGCTTGGGTGAAAGCCGGGCGCTATTGGATCGCCTATCGCCAACGGCCCCGCCTGTTGATCGCGGCCGTGTTTTTCGAGACGGCCAACATCCCGACTCGGCTTTGAGCTCTCCACCGAATCGGGAATTATTTTCTGGTTCCGGTTCCCGACTCCCAATGATGAAATGCCGCACGGGCTGTCGCCTGTTGCTGGATATGCCTATATCGAGTCCAACAAGAGACGGAGACTCGATATGGCGAACGCGACGGCGGCACAGGCCAGTGAAATCCTGCCCAGCTGGGACCTGACCGACCTCTATCCCGGCATGGATTCGCCCGAGCTCAAGGCGGAGCTGGACGGCGCCGAGGCCGAGGCCAAATCTTTCGCCAAGACCTATCAGGGCAAGATCGCCGGCCTGTCGGGCAAGGCGCTGGGCGAGGCGATCGCGGCCTATGAGCGGATCGACGAGCGCCTGTCCAAGGCGATGTCCTATGCCGGGCTGGTCTATGCCGGGGACAATGAGGACCCCAAGATCGGCAAATTCTACCAGGGCATCACCGAGCGGGTGAACGGCATCACCGTCGACCTGATCTTCTTCACCCTCGAGCTCAACCGGATCGAGGATTTCGACCTCAAGCAGAAGCTCGCCGACCCGGCGCTGGCCCATTACGCGCCCTGGGTCGCCACCGCCCGGCTGTTCCGCCCGCATATCCTCTCCGACGAGGCCGAGCGGCTGCTGCACGAGCGCCATGTCGTCGGCGCCGGCGCCTGGCACCGGCTGTTCGATCAGACCATCGCCGCAATGCGTTTCGATGTCGGTGGCGAAGACATGCCGATCAGCGACGCGCTCAACCTGCTGTCCGATCCGGACCGGACCAGGCGCAAGATCGCGGGCGAGGCGGTCGGCGCCGGTTTCGACAAGCAGATTCGCACCTTCGCGCTGATCACCTCGACCTTGGCCAAGGACAAGCAGATCGACGACAAATGGCGCAGCTATGCGCGCCCGGTTTCCTACCGGAACCTGTCGAACCAGATCGAGGACGCGGTGGTCGACGCGTTGGCGACGGCGGTCAAGTCGTCCTATGCCGACCTCTCCCATCGCTACTACCGGCTGAAGGCCAAGTGGCTGCACCCTGAGAGCGCCGATCCGGTGCTCGATTACTACGATCGCAATGCGCCGCTGCCGGGCGATCCGGACCGGCATTTCGGCTGGGGCGAGGCCAAGGGACTGGTGCTGGAGGCCTATGCCGCCTTCTCACCCAAGCTGGCTTCGGTCGGGCAGCGCTTTTTCGACAATCCCTGGATCGACGCGCCGGTGCGGCCCGGCAAGCAGTCCGGCGCCTTCGCGCACCCCGTGGTGCCCAGCGCGCACCCCTATCTGCTGCTGAATTATCATGGCAAGGCGCGCGATGTGATGACCTTGGCGCATGAGCTGGGCCACGGCGTGCATCAGGTGCTGGCGGGCCCAAGGGGGCATCTGATGTCGAACACGCCGCTGACCCTGGCCGAGACCGCCAGCGTGTTCGGCGAGATGCTGACTTTCCGCGCCCTGCTGGCGCGCACGGCCAACGACGCCGAGCGCCGCTTCATGCTGGCCAGCAAGGTCGAAGACATGCTGAACACGGTGGTGCGCCAGACCGCGTTCTACGATTTCGAGACGCGCGTCCACGCCGCCCGCAGCGAGGGCGAGCTGACGTCCGAGCAGCTGGGGGAAATCTGGCTTGCGGTGCAGACCGAAAGCCTGGGGCCGGCGCTACGCTTCGATGAGGGATATCGCCATTTCTGGGCCTATATCCCGCATTTCATCCACACGCCGTTCTATGTCTACGCCTATGCGTTCGGGGACTGCCTGGTGAATGCGCTCTACGCCGTCTATCAGCAGGGCGACCCCGCCTTCGCGGACCGGTATCTGGAAATGCTGGCCGCTGGCGGCACCAAGACCCATCACGAGCTCCTGGCGCCGTTCGGCCTGAACGCCGCCGATCCGGCCTTCTGGCACAAAGGCCTCGGCATCATCGGCGGCTTCATCGACGAACTGGAGCGGCTCGGCTGAGCGGCTCCAGTTCCGCGCCTGCGATTATTTCGCGGGCGTGGCTGCGAATACCTTCTGCTGCTTGGCCCATTCGGCGGCAGTGTTGTCGTACTCGTCCTTGGCGGTCTTAACCTGATCGGTCAGGCACTTCATGTAGGTGCTGAGTTCCTTGGCGTAGCCAGGAAACTTCGCCTGGGTCGCCTTCATCTCGTCCTCGGTCGCGCTCGCGCCGTTCGGGAGCTGCAGTTTCGGCGGCGGGTTGCCGCAATCCTTGGCCATGGCGACGGCCGGAATGGCCAGCATGGCGGTGGTGATCGCAAAGGTCGTTAACAACTTCATTATCGTCTCCTCGTCGGGAAAAAGGCGAAGGACCCTACCCGAAACTTAAACAATGTCACACCCTAATCATGGCAGGATTCAGGTCGGGAACAACAAAAACGTTCCTTATCTCAACGGGTCGCCGCTGCCGAGAAGGCTTTTTGCCGCCTGCGCTGCACGGATGACGGGATGCCGAGCTGCTCGCGATATTTCGCGACGGTCCGGCGGGCGATATCCATGCCTTCGCCCTGAAGCTGCTCGACCAGCGTGTCGTCCGACAGGATGTCGTTCGGGTCTTCGCCGTCGATCAGCGCCTTCAGCCGATGACGGATCGCCTCGGCGGCGAATGATTCGCCCCCGTCGGCCCGCGGGATCGCGGTGGAGAAGAAGTATTTCAGCTCGAACATGCCGCGCGGCGTCGACATGAACTTGTTGGTGGTCACCCGGCTGACCGTGCTCTCATGCATGCCGATGATCTCGGCGATATTGCGCAGCACCAGCGGGCGCAGGCGCGAGACGCCGTGCTGGAAGAACTCCTCCTGCTGATTGACGATCTCCGTCGCCACCTTGAGGATCGTCTGGGCGCGCTGGTCCAGCGAGCGGATCAGCCAGTTGGCGGCGTTCAGCCGGTCGGTCAGGTATTCCCGCTCCGCCGCCGTGCGGCAGCTGCGATTGACCTCGGAATAATAGCGGCGGTTGACCAGCACGCGCGGCAGCGTGTCCGGGTTGAGCTCGATAATCCAGCCGCCGCCGCGCGCCTGCCGCATCAATATGTCCGGAATGACCGGCTGCGCCTCGGCCGCGCCTTCGAACCGCATGCCGGGTCTTGGGTCCAGGGCGCGTATTTCGCCAACCATATCCGCAAGATCGGCGGAATCCACACCGCAGAGCCGCGCCAGATCGTTGAACCGCCGCTCGGCCAGCAGGTTGAGGTGGCGACAGAGCGCCTCCATCGCCGGGTCGAAGCGGTTGAGGCTTCTGAGCTGGATCGCCAGGCACTCGGCCAGGCTGCGGGCCAGGATACCGGGCGGATCGAACTGCTGCATGCCTTTCAGCACGGATTCCACGGCGGCGTCCTCGATTCCCAGCATCGCCGCGACGGTTTGGATGACGCTGTCGCCGTCGGCGAGATAGCCCGACGGCTCCAGGAACTCGATGATCACGGCGCCGACCATCCGTTCCTTGGGATCGTCGAATTCGGTGTTGAGCTGCTCCAGCAGATGGTCGCGCAGGGTCAGTTCCTGCGACATGCGCTCGGTGAAATCGGTCAGCTCGCCGTCGAAATTGCCTCCGCCGCCCGTGCCGGCGAAGCTTATCGCGCCGTCGCCGCCTGTGGGGATATCGCGGTCGCCGGAATGCTCGACGCCATCGGCGAC
>DATBAZ010000518.1:0-9964 GCA_036271255.1 Alphaproteobacteria bacterium | reverse complement strand
TGCAACTACCGTCGCTGAACGCGGCCCGGGACGCGCAGAACGCGACCGACGATACGCGCCGGATCGCGCTCTCGATGGCCATCCTGACCCAGGTCCGCGTCGGAATACTGCGCTATCAGCTGGCGTCGCAGGAAGTCGCCTTTTCCGGTGAAAGCCTGCGGGTCGACAAAAGCCTGCTGGACTACGCGGCGGCGGCGAACACGACATCGCTGGGGTCGAGGCTCGAGCAGATCCGCGCGGAGGGCCGGTACCTCCTGTCGCGCTATGAGCACGAAGCCGCCTATTCCAACGCGCAGGCCGCCTGGGGCCGCCTCTATAACTCCGTCGGCCTCGACGTGTTTCCGAAGACGATCGAGGGCCGGGATATCAAATCGCTCGCGCGCGATATCGAAGCGACGATGGCAACCTGGCAGAACAGCGATCTTCTGGATGCCCCTCAAAAAATCGCCGGCGCCGATGCGCCGCGTTAGCATCCTTGCCGCCATAGCGGTGCTGTGCCTCGCGGGATCGGCTAGCTGGGCCGCTGATAAAACCGCCGTCGAGGCGGCTACGGATCCATCTGCTATCCACGTCCTGCTGGCCGCCGATCTGGAGACGACGCTGTCCAGCCAGATGAGCGGGACGCTGGGCGCGCTGCATGCCGAGCTCGGCCAGCAGGTGGCCAAGGATACGTTGCTGGCGCAGTTCGACTGCAACGAGGCCCAGGCGCGGGCCAACGTCGCCAACGCCGAGGCGGCCATGGCGCGCCAGAGCCTGGAGGCGAAGCGCAGCCTGCGCAAGCTCAACGCCGTCGGCGACATCGAGGTCGCCATGGCCAATACCGAGCTCGAGAAAGCCCAGGGCGCGCAATCCCTGGCGAAGACGCAAAGCGCCTATTGCGAGGTTCGCGCGCCATTCAACGCGCGTGTGGCGAAGGTGTACGCCAAGCCTTACCAGACCATCTCAGCCGGCACGCCGCTGTTCGATCTGGTCAGTGACGGGGCGCTCAAGATCAGGCTCAATGCTCCATCCAGCCTGCTGCGCGACCTGAAAGCCGGAATGCCCTTCCAGGTGCGGATATCGGAAACCGGCAAAACCTATCCCGTGCATCTGACCGCCATCAACGCCCGGGTCGATGCGGTCGCCCAGACGGTCGAACTGGAGGCGCGGTTCGACAAGGAGAACCCTGAATTGATCGACGGCATGAGCGGCATCGCGCTGTTGCCCGCCGGCAATGACTGAGGCGCTGCCGCATCCGCAATTGCTCCTCACGATTTCGGCCCTGCGCGACCGGGCGCTGGAAGCGGGCTCGCTGAACGCGCTGGCGTTCTCGATGGCCAACGACCTTTACCCGCTGCTGCGTTTCCGCCAGGCGCTGGTCCTGGAGCAAAGCGGCGACCGATTCAAACTGCTGTGCGTATCGGGTCTCGCCAAGCCGGTCGAAGATTCGCCGTATCTGGTCTGGCTGATGCGCGCCTGCCGCTGGATCGCCGCACAGATACAGGGTGACGAACCCTGTTGGCTGGCACGCGGCGCGCTCGACCCGGCCGAGGAGGTTTCCGACGGCTGGGCCGAATGGTGGCCCGAAGGCGTGTGGTGCGTGCCGGTTCACGATTGGGCAGGCACGCGTCTCGGCCTGGTGCTTTTCCTGCTCGACGAGCCTCCGCCGGAGGCCTTGCAGGCGTTGCTCGAAGGGCTGTGGCGGAGTTGGAGCTATTGCTGGTCGGCGCTGACCGGCAAGAGCCGCCGGTTCGCCTGGCGCCCCAGCCGGCGGCAGGCGATCGGAGCGGTCGTTGCCGGCGTGCTGCTGCTGCTGCTTCCGGTCGATCAGACTGCGCTGGCGCCGGCGGAAATCGTCTCGCGCGACGCCGAGATCGTCAGCTCCCCGATCGACGGCGTCATCGCACAGATTCAGATCCGCCCGAACCAGCCGGTCGAAACGGGCACGCCGCTGCTGGCCCTCGACGAAACGACCTTGCGCAGCCGGGCCGAAGTTCTGACCAAGGAAGTCGCCGTCGCCGATGCCGAGCTGGCGGCCATGAGCCAGCGCGCATTCGACAATCCGCAAAGCAAGGGCGAGCTGACCTTGCTCAACGGCCGGGCGCAGGAACGCCGGGCTGAGCTGGCCGCGGTCGCGGCGCAGCTGGAGAGAACCAAGGTCCTTTCCCCCCGGCCCGGCGTCGCCGTTTTCAGCGACCCGAACGATTGGCTGGGCAAGCCGGTCGTGACCGGGGAGCGCATCCTGCTCATCGCCGATCCGGCGCAGCCGGCGATGCTGATCCAGCTGCCGGTCGCGGACGCCATCGCGCTGGAACCCGGCGCGCGCGTCACGCTGTACCTGACAGCCTACCCGCTGACCCCTCTGAACGGCACGATCGTCGAAACCAGCTATGAGGCCAGGACGACCGATGACGGCGTGGCGGCCTACCGGTTGCTGGCAAGCATCGACGGCCGGCCCGCGCATGCGCGGCTCGGGCTTCACGGCACCGCTAAACTGCGGGGTGGGCGCGTGCTGCTCGGCTATTATCTGCTGCGCCGGCCGCTCGCGGCCGTGCGCGCCTGGACCGGCTGGTGAGCGCCGCGCTGGCCGACATGGCGCTGCCGCCGCTGCGCGAGGATCTGCGGCTGAGCGCGGCCGCCGCGAACCATGGCGGCGAGCCGGAATGGATAATCCACGACGCCGTGGTCAACCGATTCTACAGGATCGGCTGGCTGGAGTTCGAATGCCTGCTGCGCTGGGGTCGCACCGCCGGCGAGATCGCGGCGGAGATCTGCGAACAGACCGCGCTCAAGCCCGATGTCGGGCAGGTGCTGGGGTTCCTTCGCTTCCTGCAATCGCACCAGCTGCTTCGCCCGGGAGCCGATGCCGTCGACAGGCTGAGGTCACGCAGCGAGGGCGCGCGGTGGCTGACCTGGAACTGGTGGCTGCATCATTATCTTTTCTTCCGCATTCCACTGTTGCGCCCCCAGCGCTTCCTGCGCCGGATCGCGCCCTATTTCGGCTGGGCGTTCAGCCCAGTCGCCGGCTCCACCGTGCTGGGTGCCAGCATTCTCGGCCTGGCATTGGTTGCCCGCCAATGGGACGAGTTCACCAGCGCCATCGTCGACTCATTCTCCGCCGAGGGGCTGCTCGGCTTTGCCCTGGCCCTGATCGTCGGCAAGACGCTGCACGAATTCGCACATGCGCTGGTGGCGACGCGCCTGGGTCTGCGGGTTGCCCATATGGGTATCGCGTTCGTCGTCCTTTGGCCGATGCTCTATACCGACACGGGCGAGGCCTGGAAGCTGCGCCGGCCCGGCCAGCGCCTCGCGGTCGCGGCCGCCGGGATCGTCTCGGACCTTTCGCTGGCAGGCCTGTCGACCCTCGGCTGGGCGCTTTGCGATCCCGGAGCCCTGCGCAACGCGTTCTTCTACCTCGCGACGGCGAGCTGGGTGCTCTCGCTGGCGCTGAATGCCAGCCCGTTCACGCGTTTCGACGGATATTTCATCCTGTCCGATCTGCTCGATTTCCCCAATCTGCATGAGCGCTCCTCGGCGCTGGCGCGGGTCTGTCTGCGGCGGACGCTGCTGGGGCTGGAGGAGGACTGGCCGGAACCGGTCGAGGCGCGGCGGCGGCGTCTGCTGATCGGATTTGCGATCACCACCTGGGCTTACCGGCTGGTCCTGTTCCTCGGCATCGCCGTGGCCGTGTATCTGCTGTTCTTCAAGGCGCTGGGCATCTTCCTGTTCATCGTGGAGGTGTCCTGGTTCGTCATGCTGCCGATCGCGCGCGAATTGAAGCATTGGTGGGCCAGCCGTGCGGCGGTTCCCGGCAGGCGCAGGCTGGTTTATCTCACCGGGCTCACCATCCTGCTCCTGTTCCTGGCCATACCCTGGCAGACGCGGATCCATGCTTATGGCGTCGCGCGCGCCGAACAGCAGCTGCATGTATTCGCGCCTTATCCCGCCCGGATTCAATCGATTCGGCCTGCCGGGCCGGTCAAGGCGGGGGATGCGCTGGCGGTGCTCACCCAGCCTGACATCGCCGCCCGCATGCAGAGCAGCGAAGCCAGCATCCGCGGCTACGAGGCGCGCCTGCGCGGGCTGCTCGCGGACCCCGGCGGTTTGGCCGAGGCGGCGGCCACGCAAGGACGGCTGGGGGTGGAGGTCGAGGAGACACGGGCCGCACGCTCCGAGATCGCCCGGCTGACGCTGACCGCGCCGTTCGACGGACAATGGGCCGATCTGGACCCCAATTGGCGGGCCGGCCAATGGATCGGCGTCGCCCAACCGATCGGGATCCTTTTCCAGCCGGACCGCTGGCAGGTCGACGCCTATGTGAGGCAGGAGGACGTGCATCGGCTGGGCGCCGGCGGCACGGCCTGGTTCTATCCCGCCGGCCAGGTTTCGCCGATCCGTGGCAGGATAATCGCGATCGGCAGTACCCGGGTCGGCCAGCTGGAGTACCCGATGCTTGCCGCCCGGTTCGGAGGGCCGCTCAGCACCGCCGCGCACAGCCAGGCGCTGGTTCCGATATCGCCGGTGTTCCATGTGCTCGTGCAGCTGGATGCCGCGCCGGCGACAGGGTCCGAGATACGCGGCCAGCTTCAGATCCACGGCGGCCGCCGCAGCCTCCTGGCAGAGGGGCTGACGCGCCTTTTCTCGGTCCTGCTGAGGGAGAGCGGATTCTAGGCGCCACGGGTTGGGCGCCGGCATTTATGGACGTTGATTCGGCAGCGACGGTATCGGGATCGGCTGCCCCATGCCGCTCAGGTTCCAGTCGTAAGCCTGGGGGGAGGTGCGGAAAGTCCCGATCCGCGGCGCGCCGAGATCGAGGATATCCACAATGACCAGGCTCCACGCAACCATCACCACCGCTGCGATAAACCGGAAGCGGTTTCCGCGAAGGCTGAGCTGGTAGCCGACCGCGCCCATCCCCAACAGCGCGAGCCCCAGGAGCAGCCAGACGAGCTGCGGTGGGAAGCGGAACGCGAATGCAAGACGCTCGGCGGTCGTCGCATCGAACACGTCGTTCACGGCCGCCTGCAGCGAAGCGGTGATCGGATTCTGCTGATCGCGGGTCACCGCCGTCAGATGACCCCAGATTTCGTTCTGAAGAGCGGATACGCGCTCGTTCGTCTCGCCTAATGAGCTCGAACCGCGGTCGGCCATGATATTTTCACGGCGCAGCTTGCCGTATTCTAGCAAAAGCCCGGCGATCTCGTCGCCGCGCGGCTGGCCCAACGCTTCCGCGCGCAACCACGCCGTGCCGATGGCGTTGGCCTCGTTCAGGCCGCCTTGACGGCGTTCATCGAAACGCGCGTTTGCGAAGGACAGGGTCAATGCGAGAACGAAGGCGAGAAGCGCCAGCAGGGCGCCGACGATCACGCCGATGCCGGCTTCCGCTTCCTTGATATCCTGCGTCGTCCGCCGGCCGATCCAGAAGCCCGCCTCATATGCCAGCGCCTGCAGAATGAAAAGAAGCACACCGAATCCGAGGACGCTCCATGCTGCAATCTCGGCCAGGAAGTTCACGGTGGGACCTCTTCATTATGGGCGGGACGAGATCGAGCGGCTGATCCGCGCTTGATGGCGATCAGCCGCCGCCGGCGGGAACTTGCTCCTATCGCAGCTTCACGAAATCCCCAGGCTTCCAGCTGTAATCGATGGCCGGTTGCTCCGGCCCGTACAGGCGAAGAAGCGCGAAGAAGCCACGCCCCGGCGCGGTGGGCAGCCAATTCGCCTCTTTCCCCTCCGGCGCCTTAGGGCCGATATACAGCTCGGTCGAGCCATCGCTATTCTGAACAGGTTTGTCGCGCGAGCCGAGCGAAGGGAAGCGCCGCTGGCTCGTCGCCAGTCCCGACGCGTTTTCGGCCTCGTACAGCGTCAGCGACCAGAACAACTTAGCCGGTACATTGGGCGGCAGCTTTACCTCGTAGGAGATATCGCCCGACAGTGGACTTCCGTCGGCATCGACGAACGCGATCTCATAAGCCGCTCCCTTTCCTGGATTCTGCGAAACCATCCCGGGGCTGATTGAATAATAATTGGTGGAAAACCAGAATCGCGGTTCGATCTCGGTGAAACCGGCGGACTTGTTCCGGAAAGACAGATCGATTGTCTTCTCCGCGCCCGGCTCGGTCATGTTGTTGACCGGATTCAGCCACCGGCGATCCTTCCAGACCCTATAGTCGCGGCCGTTGACCTCGGGCATCATGCCGACCACACGGCTGGTCTTGTAGGCGGTCTTCGCCGCTGCATCCAAAATCGCCCGTTGGTCGGCACCGGGTTTGAACGGCCGGCCGGCGATAAGACCGACATTTGCGAGAATGCCGAGCCCGTCGGCATCGGCGAGGTGCTCGCCTTCGCTATCAACCAGCCACTTCAACTGATCGAAGGCCGTGACGTCCGACCGCGGCAGCATGTTTGCCGGAACGCCGGAGGCGTCTGGGAACTTCATCGGCTTGCGCTCGGCCTCCGGAACGTTCAGCGGATAGATTTTCGCCTGCTCGACCAGCTTCACCGCGGGGGAAAGGTCCGCCGGGTCCTGATAGAAGGCGCGCAGGAAAACGAAGAGATTGTTCGTGGCGCAGCGATAAACATAGTAGCCATCCGGCACGTTGCCGGCATAGCCGGGCGGCAGGACCAGGAACTTGCCCCCCTTTCCGGCATCCGGACCGAACAGGCCGACATCGCCGGCAAACTTGCCGCCATCGACCGGTATCGGGCGCTGCCAGAAATCGAGCAATATGCCTTGGAGGCTTGGCGGCGCGTCGAATACGAGCGGCCCCGTTTCAGCCAAATTCACGTAGCTCATAGCGTAGAGCACGTCGGAGTTCGGCGTCGTTACCAAGGTCTTCGGATCGAGCCGTTCCTTCCAGATCGGCAGTACGTTGTAGCCGGCGCCGAACGCGGCTTCGGAGCCGAACTTCATGCCCAGCGTGTTGATGAGGGGCATCGCCCAGAGATATGCCTGCGTGGCCTGTTGGAATGCCAGCTCCTTCATCAGCGTCGCAGCGGTCTCGGGTGTCGGCCGGTTCTGCTTGAACGGCAGGTTTGCAAGGTCCTCAAAGCGGGTCGTCTCGGCTGTCGCCGAGGCGCCCAATGCGAGAGGCAGACACAGAGCAGCCCATGAAAGCAGGGTTGGCCGGTTCATGATGGTGGCCTCATTGTTGTGGAAAAACGCATCAGAATGCCCTCCAAGGGGGTGCCGGCAGCCCGCCGTCGCGACCTACACTCCGGTCTCGAAGCTGCCGGCCAACCGCCCGTCACGTATGCCTTCGGCCATCCGGTGGTGGTCGCGTTCGGTTTGATCGGCATACGCCATCGCGAACTTGGCGATGGCCGCGGAGAAGACCTTGCCGCCGCCGACATAGCCGGCGATCACGACCGGGTCGCCCGAGCGGGCGTGGGCGCGAGCCAGCGCCCATCCGCATATCCGGCCGTAGGTCTGGAGCGTGTCGAAATCGAAGGATTCGACCAGCGCGGATATCTTCATGTCGCGCAGTTGACGCACATAGTAATGACGGTTGTGCAGGGTCCCGAGGCTCCAGCCCAGGAAGATATCGCTGGCGGTCTGCATCAGCCGCTGCCCTGCGACGACACGCTGCCCGTGATTTCCGTAGAGGCTCCCGCCGGCATAGGGTTCGAGCACCGACCTGTTGGCCTGCTTGATCTGCAGGAACAGCGGGTCGCTCTCGGATGCGGTGAAAAGCGTGACCCAGCAGACCGTGCCCACGCTGCCGACGCCGACCACCTTGACCGCCAGGTCGTGCAGCCGGAACCGGTCGAACAGCAGGGCGTGATGGTCCGGCAGGGACTGGCGATAACCCTCGAACGCCTCGGCCACGAGCTGCAGATAGCCGTCCCGCTGCTGGTCGGGATGATGATAGATCAGCGGCGGCGCGTCCTTGATGCGCAGCATGCCGCCCACATTTTCCGTCAGTTTCGGAAAATAGTGGTCCTCGATCGTCTTCTTTTCCATGGCCTTGATCCGTCCACGCACACGGTGGGCGGCATCGCCGTCGAATTCCTTGAGAACGTCGTCGAGCCTCAGCTTGTCGTACCAGACGTCCAGGGCATGCTCCCCGGCATAGCGCCCCATCTTGTCGCAATAGGAGACAGTCGTCGCATAGGCCGCCTTTCGGGCCTCCGCGTCTGTCAGGCCGATATGGCGCGCGGCGACAGCGACGCTCGCCGCCAGCCGCTTCACGTCCCACTCCCATGGCGCCGGCAGCGTTTCGTCGAAATCGTTGATGTCGAAGACGATGTTGCGTTCGGGCGTGGCGAACCCGCCGAAATTCATCAGGTGGCAATCGCCGCAGGCCTGAACACGGACGCCGGTCGTCGGCAGGCGCGACAGATCCCAGGCCATTGCGGCGGCCGAGCCGCGCAGGAATGCGAAGGCGGAGCTCACCATCCGCGTATGGCGGATCGGGATCAGGTTTTCCTCACGTCCTTCGTCCGAAGCGATGATGATGTCGACTGGATCCGGCCGATCTGAGGCCGGCATCCAGAAGCTGTGGCTTTCGCGCGGCACGCGCGAACGCAACGCCACACCGGCGGCGTGCCGTTCCGCGATCGGCACCGGCGGCTGAAACAAAGCGACGGCAGCCTGGCTCACTTTCCTGACGGCGGGCCGCTTAGGCGCGAACGCATGGTGTTTCGCGTTGCTCTTTTTGGCGCCGCCCGCTTTCGCGGCCGCCGTCCTGGCTATAGGCATCTTTGCCCTCGGAACCAACGTGACAGTCCCACTATCATCCAACAATATTCGAGGGATCGCCTGTAAGTTACGGTAACAAACAGGCTCGGCGCGCACTGTCGGGAGGGGGCGCGCTACTGCCCGAAAATGATCTGGAATTGGACGATCGCTTCCCAATCGCCTACGCCGTTGGGACGGGCCGCATTGTAGAAGCCTTGGACATTGGCACTATAGAACAGGTCGCTGCCGCTGATCTGGAAAGTTTTTCCGAAGCCACCGCCGACCGGCACCGTCCAGCGGTTGCCCGACGGCGCCCGCCAGTCCGCGGTGACCGTTGCGTTCGTCGCCAGATACCAGTTGTCAGGAAAATTATAGGTAATGAAATATTGCGTGCTGAATAGGTCGACCGCGTCGTTCGCCGGACCGGTCACAGACCACAGATTCTGCACAACCAAGCCGCCGGACAGGCTACCGAATACGTCATAGATCAAGCCGGCGGGGCCCATGGCGAGCGCGCTGCTGCCCAGGACGGGATTGCTGCGCGTGGGCAGCTGCAGCGCGGGACCGATGCCCCATTTGAACGTTCCGTCGGGCTTCGCCGCGGTGAAATAGCCGTTGAACAGGACATTGCCCATGCCGCCGCCGGACTGAATGCCAGGTGCGATCGAAGGCACCGACTGGAAGGGGATGATTGTGTAGGTGATCAGTTTCAGATCGTCGTCGATCCGAAACGGCCAAACGGGCTGCACCGTGAAGGAATCCGCGACGCCGTGCCCGACGGGAAGGTCCAGGTTCTGCAGATACACAGTCTTGAGACCGCTGATCGGATCCTGCTTCAGCTTCTGGACGTCGTCGACTGAGGGCTGGCCGGAGGCGACCGCATCATCCGCTCGGGCGGGCCCGGCGACGCATGACAGGGCGCAGCCCCAAAGGATGACCCCGCGCATGACGGTGTCGGGCGACGCGACGGAAACCTCCTTTATCATCGGCCGTTTTCCGATCGGCCGCCGCCCTTCGGAGGGCGGTGGCTTACGGGATGACACCCTCCACGACATTACTGCCCGTCTTATTCGACGGACACCCGTGTCCAGGTGATGTCCGGATCGAACCTGGTCATCGCCTTGGCCGCGGTGGCGGTGTTCGGTCCCAGATCCTTCTGGAACACGGTGCCGTCCTGGTTGACGATGAAGGTCATGACGCCGGTATTGCCGTACTGGACCGGCCAGGCGACCAGGGCGTAGCCGCCCGTCATCTTGCCGTCGACGACATAATTCATGGCGCCCTTCTCGGCGTTTTCGCCCTGGC
>DATBAZ010000517.1:0-9207 GCA_036271255.1 Alphaproteobacteria bacterium | reverse complement strand
CGCTATCTCTATCCCGCCGTGCGCGGCGAGAAGATGGACGCGCTGGGCATGACCGAACCGGATGCCGGCTCGGACGTGCGCGGCATGAAATGCACCGCGCGGCGCGACGGCGGCGACTGGATCGTCAACGGCACAAAGCATTTCATCAGCCACGCCGATATCGCCGACTTCCTGATCGTCTTCGTCGCCACCGGCGAGGAGGCCGGCGGCAAGAAGCGGATCACCGCCTTTCTGGTCGACCGCGGCACGCCGGGCTTCGAGATACTGCCGGGCTACAACTCGGTCTCCCATCGCGGCTACCAGAATTGCATCCTGCGCTTCGAGGATTGCCGCCTGCCGTCGAGCCAGATACTGGGCGAGGAAGGCGGCGGCTTTGCCATCGCCAATACCTGGCTCTATGCCACGCGCCTGTCGGTCGCCGCCTTGTGCGTGGGCCGGGCGCGACGGGCTTTCGACCTGGCGCTGCAGCAGGCCGCCGACCGCAAGCAGTTCGGGCAGCAGATCGGCAAGTTCCAGGGCGTATCGTTCAAGCTGGCCGATATGGTGACCGAGATCGACGCTGCCGACCTTCTGACCCTGGCGGCGGCATGGCGGCTGGACCAGGGCCTGGACGCCAACCGTGAGGTCTCCGAGGCCAAGCTCTACGCGTCCGAAATGCTGGCGCGGGTCACGGACGAGGCGCTGCAGATCTTCGGCGGCATGGGGCTGATGAACGACCTTCCGCTGGAGCGGCTGTGGCGAGACGCCAGGGTCGAGCGCATCTGGGACGGCACCAGCGAGATCCAGCGCCACATCATCTCACGCGACCTGCTGCGGCCACTCGGCGGATGACGGGATCGCTCTCGCGCCTGCTTCGTCCACGCAGCATCGCGGTCATCGGTGGACGACCGGCCGCGGAGGTGATCCGGCAAAGCGACCTTATCGGCTTCGACGGCGAGATCTGGCCGGTGCATCCCAAGCTGGACCAGGTCGAGGGCCGCCGCGCCTACCGTTCAGTGGCGGAGCTTCCCGGCGCGCCCGACGCAGCCTTCGTCGCCGTCAACCGCGCTTTGACGGTCGAGGTCGTAGGCGATCTCGCGGCGCATGGCGCCGGCGGGGCGGTTTGCTATGCCTCGGGCTTCTCCGAATCCGGCGCGGACGGGAACAGCCTTCAGCAGGCGCTGATCGCGGCGGCCGGGGCGATGCCGTTCCTGGGGCCCAACTGCTATGGTCTCATCAACTATCTCGACAATGCGCTGCTGTGGCCGGACCAGCACGGCGGACGGCGGGTGGCGCGCGGCGTCGCCATCGTCACCCAATCGGGGAATATCGGCCTCAATTTCACCATGCAGAAACGGGCGCTGCCGATCGCCTATCTGGCGACACTGGGCAACCAGGCCGCCGTCGGCCTGTCGGCGGTGATCGAGACGCTGCTCGACGACGACCGGGTCACCACCATCGGGCTGCATATCGAGGGTATCGACGACCCCAGAGCGCTGGCCGCGGTATCGGCACGTGCCCGGCGCCGCGGCGTGCCGATCGTAGCGCTGAAAACCGGGCGGTCGGCAGCGGGCGCCGAGCTCACCGTCAGCCACACCGCCTCCATGGGAGGAGCCGATGCCGCGGTCGACGCCTTCTTCCGCCGTATCGGCATCGTCCGCGTGCAGACGATCCCGATATTCCTGGAGACGCTGAAGCTGCTGCATTTCGGTGGCCCGCTCACCGGCCGCGCCATCGCCTCGATGAGCTGCTCGGGGGGTGAAGCGGCCCTGATCGCCGACGCGGTCGAGGAGAGCCCGCTCGACTTCCGTCCGTTGGACACCACTCAGGCGGCGCGGGTGGCAGCAACCCTGCCGGAGTTGGTGACCATCTCCAACCCGCTCGACTATCACACCTTCTCGTGGCGAAACGGGCCGGCGCTGACCGAGACATTCTCTGCGATGATGGCGGCGGATTACGATCTCACCATGCCGCTGCTGGACTTTCCACGGCCCGACCGCTGCGACGACGCCGACTGGATGATCTCGGCCGAGGCCATGGTCGCCGCGGCCCAGCGCACGGGCCGGCGCGGCGCGGTCGTCGCCACGCTGCCGGACGCCTTTCCCGAAGAACGGGCGATGGCGCTGGCCGAGGCCGGCATTGCGCCCCTATTCGGAATGGACGATGCGCTCGCCGCCGCGTCGGCGGCCGCGGATGCCGGCGAATTCGCCCGCATGGCGAGCCGGCCGGTTCGCCTCGACCCGCCGCCTGCCGGTCGGTGCGCAGCTTTGTCCGAATGGGATGGAAAGCAGATTCTGGCCCGCTATGGCCTTCCCGTCCCGGAAGGCCTGCTCGCCGCGTCGGCGGCGCAGGCAGTGGCGGCGGCCGAAACGATCGGCTTCCCCGTCGTGGTCAAGGCCGTAGGCGCACAGATCGCGCACAAGACCGAATTGGGCGCCGTACGGCTCGACCTGACAGACGGCGCGGCGGTCGCAGAGTCGGCGAGCGCCCTGCTACCGCTTGCCGGCCGCGTTTCGGCCGAACGCATGGTGTCCGACGCTGTGGCGGAGCTCATAGTCGGCGTTATGCGCGACCCGGCGCTGGGGCCGGTGCTGCTGGTTGGCTCGGGCGGCATTCTAGCGGAACTGGTCGGCGATCGCGCGCTGATGGCCATGCCGGCCGCCGCCCATGAGATTTACGCCGCCATCGCCGGTTTGAAGGCGGCGCGCCTGCTGGCCGGCCATCGCGGAAAGCCGGCGGGCGATATCGGGGCGACGATAGCCGCGATCCTGGCGATCCAGGCTTTCGCGCTGGATCATCTCGACCGGCTGGCGGAACTGGACGTCAATCCGCTGATGGTGCGGCCGAAGGGATCGGGCGTCGTCGCCGTCGATGCACTGATCAGCCTGGGAGGGCCGGAATGAGCGACAATGCCTTGCGCAATGGACGCCTGCATGTCTCGACCAACGGTGCTGTGCTGGAGGTCATGCTGGACGTGCCGAAGGCCAATGCCATCTCGGCGGCGACCAGCAGGATCATGGGCGAGACCTTCGCCCGCTTCCGCGACGACCCGGCGCTGCGCGTGGCCATCGTCACCGGTGCCGGGGAGAAATTCTTCTCCGCCGGATGGGACCTGAAGGGCGCCGCCGCCGGAGAGCCACCGGACGCCGATTACGGTATCGGCGGCTTCGCCGGGCTTCAGGAGCTGCCGGACCTCAACAAGCCGGTGATCGCGGCGGTCAACGGCATGGCGGTGGGCGGCGGGTTCGAGCTGGCGCTGTCCTGCGACATGATCCTGGCGGCCGATCATACGCGCTTCGCGCTGCCCGAGATTCGCGCGGGCACGCTGGCGGACGCGGCGACGATCAAGCTGCCGCGCCGCATCCCCTATCATGTCGCGATGGACATGCTGCTGACCGGCCGCTGGATGGAGGTCGAGGAGGCGCATCGCTGGGGCCTCGTCAACGAGATCCTGCCCGCCGCCGGCCTGATGACGCGGGCCCGCGAGCTGGCGGCGATGCTCGCCGCCGGGCCGCCGCTCGTCTTCGCCGCGATCAAGGAAGTGGCGCGCGACAGCGAGACCCTTTCGGCCCAAGCGGCGCTCGCCCGCGTCATGCGCCGGGATTTCCCGACGGTCGCCCGGCTCTATTCCAGCGAAGACCAGCTCGAAGGGGCCCGCGCCTTCGCCGAGAAGCGCGATCCGGTCTGGAAGGGGCGCTAGCCTCTCAGCCGCTCGTTCTTCGGGTCGAACGGCGATTCCGCGACCACCGTGGCGCGGCGCCGGTCGCCCAGGATGACGATCTCCAGCTCAGTGCCAAGTTCGCCCAGCTCGGGCGCGACCATGCCCAGCGCCAAGGACTTGCCGACGCGCCAGCCATAGCCCCCCGAAGTGGTGCGGCCGACCAGCGTCTCACCCCGATAGATCGGCTCCGACCCGCGCGCGTCGGCGTCGGTCACCCCATGCACCTCCAAGGTGACGAAGCGGTTGCGGAAGCCGCGATCCCGCCAGGCGAGCAGCCCGTCGCGGCCCAGGAAGTCATCCTTCTCCAGCCTGACGAACCGATCGAGGCCGGTTTCCAGCGCCGCGTACTCGATCGACATCTCGCGCGGGATCAGGCGGTAGGACTTCTCCAGCCGCAGCGAATCCATCGCCTTGATACCGAACGGCTTGAGATTGTATTTGCGCCCGGCATCGAACAGCAGGTCGAAGATATAGTTCTGCATCTCGATCGGATGATGCAGCTCCCAACCCAGCTCCCCGACGAAATTGACGCGCAAGGCCCGGGCCTGGGCGGCGCCGATGCTGATATGCCGGCCGGTCAGCCAGGGGAACGCGGCGTTCGACAGGTCCGTGTCGGTCAACGGCTGCAGCAGGTCGCGGGCATGCGGCCCGGCCACCGCCAGCACACCGTATTGGGTCGTGACTTTCTGCATCAGCACGCTGCCGTCTCCGGGCAGCGCCTTGCGCCAGTAATCCCAGTCATGCCGCTCATACGCGCCGGCGGAGACAAGATAAAAATGCTGCGGCCCTTCGCGGAAGATCGTGGCCTCGGCGCGCACGCCGCCGCCTTTGGTCAGCATATGGCAGAGCGCCATCGACCCGATCTTCTTCGGCATACGGTTGGCGAAGAGGCTGTTCAGCCAAGCCTCGGCGCCCGGCCCCGAAACCTCGAACTTGGCAAAGGCGCTCATGTCGAGCACGCCGACCTTCTCATGCACGTGCCGGCATTCGTTGCCGACATGCGGGAAGTAGTTCGAGCGGCGAAAGCTCCAGCGTTCGCGCGGCCGCTCACCCTCGGCGACATCCGGATGATTCTCATTCAGGAGCACGTTCGGCTTGCCAAGCTCGGCGTCGCTGAGCCCATAGCCGGCGGGCGCGAACCAGCCCGGCCGCTCCCAGCCATAGACCGTGCCGAAGACCGCGCCCAGCGCCTTCATCCGGTCGTAGCATGGCGCGCGCTTCAGCATCCGCGCGGCAGTCCGTTCCTCGTCGGGATAGTGGACGGTGAAGACCTTCGCATAGGCCTCTTCGTTCTTCCGGCGCAGATAGCCCCGCGCGGCGTAAGGCCCGAAGCGCCGGGGATCGGCCCCCATCATGTCGACGCTGGGTTCGCCCTCGACGATCCATTCGGCAAGCTGCCAGCCCGCGCCGCCGGCCGCGGTGATACCGAAACTGTGCCCCTCGTTCAGCCAGAAGTTCTTGAGGTCCCAGGCCGGCCCGACGATCGGCCCGCCATCGGGCGTATAGGCGATGGCGCCGTTATAGACCTTCTTGATGCCGACCTCGGCGAAAGCAGGAACGCGCGCCACCGCCGCCTCGATATGCGGCATCAGCCGGTCCAGGTCTTCCTGGAACAGCTCGTATTCCGACTGGTCTGACGGCCCGTCCACATAGCAGGCCGGCGCGCCCTTCTCGTAAGGCCCGAGCAGCAGGCCGCCGGCTTCTTCCCGCATGTAGTAGGAGGCGTCCGATTCGCGCAGCACGCCCATTTCCGGCAACCCCTGAGCGCGCCGCGCCAGGATCGCCGGATGCGGTTCGGTCACGATATATTGGTGCTCGACCGGGATTACCGGAATGTCGAGCCCAACCATCGCCCCTGTCTTGCGGGCGAAGCTGCCGGTCGCCGACACGACATGTTCGCAGCGTATGTCGCCCTTGTCGGTCTTCACCAGCCATTCGCCCGTCGGGGTCTGCTCGATGCCGGTGACGGTCGTGTTGCGATAGATTTCCGCCCCGCCGGCGCGCGCGCCCTTGGCCAGTGCCTGGGTCAGGTCGGCCGGCTGGATGTAGCCGTCGTCGGGATGCTGGATGGCGCCTAGGAGCCCGTCCGTATTGCACAGCGGCCAGATTTCCTTGACCTGAGCGGGGGTCAGGAAATTCACTTCGACCCCGATCGTCCGGGCGACGCCGGCATAGTACCGGTATTCGTCCATGCGGTCCTGGGTGCAGGCCAGGCGGATATTGGTCACCTGGCGCAGCCCGACATCCTGGCCGGTCTCGGCCTCCAGCCGCTTGTAAAGCGCGACCGAATATTTGTGCAGTTGCCCGATCGAGTAGCTCAAATTGAACAGCGGCAGCAGCCCGGCGGCATGCCAGGTCGAACCGGATGTCAGCTCCCGCCGCTCCACCAGCACGACGTCCGACCAGCCCTTCTTGACCAGATGGTAGAGCGTCCCGACACCGACCGCGCCGCCGCCGATCACCACCACACGCGCTGTGTTCTTCATCACTATCTCCTTATCAGGCGGCGCGCTCGGCACGCGGCGATCGGCCGAACCGGCGGGAATAGACGGCGCTGAAATGCGACATCGACTGGAAGCCGCATGCGACCCCGATCTCGGTCACGGAAAGCCCGGTCTGGCGCAGCAGTTGCCGCGCCCGATCCAGCCGCATCGACAGATAGAAGCGGGCCGGCTCGGCGCCGAGCTGCTGCTTGAACAGCCGCTCGAGCTGACGTGTGGAAAGGCCCGCCTCGCGCGCCACCGCGGCGATCGGGAGCGGCGGCGCCATCGTGGCTTCCATCATACGGGCGGCCGCTGCGACGGCGGGTGCAACGCCACCTGCCTGGACGGTTCTCAGCACGTGCTGATGATCGCTGCCCTCCCGCACCCGCTCGACGATGAACTGTTCGGACACGCGGGCGGCGAGCACCCGGCCCAGGCGTGCCTCGATCAAGGTCAGCATCATGTCGAGCGGCGCGATGCCGCCGGTGCAGGTGAGGCGGTTCCCGTCGATGGCGAAGATATCCTCGACGAAATCGATCTCCGGGAATTCCTCGCGGATCGCGGCCAGATTCTCCCAATGGATGGCGCAGCGGCGGCCTGCCAGCAGCCCGGCTTCGGCCAGGATGAAGCTGCCGGTGCAGAGCGCGCCCAGGGCCATGCCCTGGCGGGCAGCCCGGCGGAGCGCATCCTTGAGGCCACGGCTCAGCGCATGGCGGATGTCGACCCCGCCGCAGACGAAGAGCACGTCGAGCGGCCCGGCCTCGGCCAGCGCGACGGTCGGCTGCAGATCCAGTCCGTTGCTTGCCCGCGCCGGCGCACCGTCCAAGGTCACGATGCGCCAGTCATAGAGCGTTTCGCCGGAAACGTAATTCGCCATCCGGCACGCCTCCAGCGCGTTCGAGCAGGCGATCATCGAATAATTCGGCAATGTCAGGAAGCCGAACCGGCGCAATGCCGAGAGGGATGGCGGCACGGCCATCAGCGGTCCACGACCAGGTCGGAAAGCGGTTTCGAGCAGCAGAGCAGGATCAGCCCGCGATCGATCTCGCGCTGGCGGATGCCGCCGCCGTGGTTCATGTCGACCCGGCCCGACAACAATCCGCTCTTGCACGTGCCGCAGATGCCCTTGGTGCAGGCGGACGGCAGCTTGAGGCCGGCGGTCCTGGCAGCTGCCAGGACCGTGGTCCCTGCGTCGCAGGTGACGGTGCGGCCGCTTTTGACGAATTCGACGCGGAACGTGGCAGCGTCGGAAGCTGCCTCCGCCGCTTCCTCCTCAAGCATCTCCGCGAAATCGAAGCTCTCTTCGTGGTAATGCGCCATATCGAACCCGGCATCGCCGAGCAGATCGCGTACCGCCGCCATATAGGGTGACGGGCCGCAGGTGAATATCTCGCGGTCCCCGAAATCGGGCGCGATCAGCCGCAGCACGGAGGAGGAGATACGGCCACGATAGCCGGCCCAGGCCTCGTCCGGCGAATCGGCTTCGCAGATCGGGGCGAAACGGAAATTCGGCGACTGGCGAGCCATCGTCGCCAGTTCACCGCGGAAGATGATGTCGGCCGGGGTGCGCGCATTGTGGACGAACACGATATCCGCGTTCTCGCCCAGGTCATGATAGGCCCGCGCCATCGCCATCAATGGGGTGATGCCGCTGCCACCCGACAGGAACAGGTACTTGCCTGCCGGGTGGGCAAAGCTGGTGAAGCTGCCGAACGGACCCAGCGCGCTCACCGTGTCGCCTGGGCGCAGGCTGTCGTGCAGCCAGTTCGACACCGGTCCGCCCGGCACCCGTTTGACGGTGATGGCGGCGCGGTCCGGCCGCGTCGGCGGGGAGGAGATCGTGTAGCACCGGCTGACCTGCCCGCCGTCGATCTCAAAGGTAAAGGTCAGGAACTGGCCGGGCGTGAAGCGGAAGGCGCCCGGCTTGGCCGGCGCGAACAGGAAGGTTTTGACATCGTGGGTTTCCGGCCGGACAGCCAGGCAGACCAGCCTGCCATCCTCTCCCGAATCCCAGGCCGGGGCGGTCGTCCAGTCGGTCGGCACTGAACTACTCAAAGCCCGCGATGGGCGGCCAGGCGGCCGATATACCAGCGGCTGAATTTCTCGACCAAGCCTTCGGTATAGGCCGAATAAGGACCCTGCTCGTAACCGGTGGTGCGCGCGCCGGCCTGGGCCATGCCGACCAGTTCGCCGTCCTGGCGGTTGGTCGCCTCCCAGACGGCGGTGACATTGTCGACATCGTAATCGACGCCCTCCACCGCATCCTTGTGCACGAGCCATTTGGTCCGCAGCAGCGTCCGCTCCGGATCGAGCGGGATCGCCGAGAAGGTGACGATATGGTCGCCCATGAAATGGTGCCAGGAATTGGGCTGGGTCCAGACTGACAGCCCGCCCATCCTGGCGTGGGTGAAGTTGCCGAGCAGCTTGCGGCTCGCCGCCCTGGTATCGAGGGTCTGCGATTCGCCGGCGCCGTCCAGCGGCAAGCGTTCCGTCCTGTATCCCGTCGCCCGGTCAGCCAGATGCTCGACCTCACGGGCCGGGTAGCCGTCAGCCGCCCATTTTTCCTGCATATCGGCAACCAGCGCATCGTAACGCTGGGCGTTGGCGACCAGCTCGGCATTGTCCGGGTCCGGCACGAACCCATAGCCTTCCGCGAACAGCGAGATCGTCAGCTCGGGATGGCTGACGGAGCAATGGTAGCACTCGCGATTATTCTCCATCGTGAGCTTCCAGTTGCCGTGCTCGATCAGCTCGACCTGCTTGATCACCTTGCAGTCGGGCAGGCGATGCGGGGCGATGTAAGGTTCGAGATCGCGCGCCATCAGGTCGAAATCACCCGGCGGTTCGGCGGCCAGGCAGATGAAGAGCAGGCCCGCGAGCGAGCGGATATGCACCGGCTTCAGCCCGAAACAGCTACGGTCGAAATCCTCCGCCATATGCTCGGCATAGAGGAGCCGGCCGTCGAGGCCATAGGTCCATTGATGATAGCGGCAGACCAGGTTGCCGACCGTCGTCTTCTGCTCG
>DATBAZ010000516.1:0-16519 GCA_036271255.1 Alphaproteobacteria bacterium | reverse complement strand
CTGACCGTGCCGCTGACCACCGGCCCCGGCGCCATTGCCGCCGCCAGTGCGCTCGCCGCCAACCGGACCGGCGAACTGCGCCATGTGGTGGGCAGCATCCTTGTGTCGCTGCTCGTTTCAACTCTGGTGGCCGTGACGATCGCGCTCGCCTATTCCCGCGCCGGCCTGTTCGCCCGCTGGGTCGGCCGCGAAGGCACGCGGGTCATCACGCGACTGTCGGCGTTCCTGCTGCTGTGCGTCGGGGTCCAGATCGTGCTGACGGGCGTTTCCGATGTGCTGCCCGGATTGATCGCCAAGGGCGTCCAGCTGGGGGCGCTCTGAGCAGACCCTCAGCCGCACTCCAGCAGGCACATCAGTCCGAAATCCATGTGCTGCTGCATGTGACAGTGGAACAGGCTTTGGCCCGGCTGGTCGGCGGTGAAGTCGACCTCGACTTCCTGGTATTTGCCGACCATGACGACGTCTTTCATGATGCCGGCGGTCGGCTGACCGGCCAGCCTGGTCAGCATGAAGCTGTGGCGATGCAGATGCATCGGATGCACGTCGTCGGTGGCGTTGCGCAAGCGCAGGCGATAGCGCCGGCCGCGCTTCAGCCGGAACAACGGGTCCATCCGGTCCATCGAGAAGGTGACGCCGTTGATGGCGAAACGGTCAAAGCCGCCGGCCCCGCCGGAGCTGGACGACAGCGTCATCTCGATCGTTTCGTCGGGCGTAGCCGCGGCCGTGCCCGCCGCGCCGAAGCGGGCATAGTTCCAGCGGAACGGCGCCGGGTCGGTCCAGGCCGGCTTGCCGCTGGCGCCGGCATACTCCACCACGATCCCCATGCCGTGGCTGCGCGCGTCACTGTCCAGGTCGCCCATCACCCAGATGCCGGGCGCCTTCATCTCGACGATCGCCGACACGCGCTCGGCCGTGCCGATCCATAAGGCCGGAACCTCGGCCGGGGTCGGTACCGGATTGCCGTCGAGCGCGACGACGCGGAATGTGTGGCCGGGCAGGGCCAGGCTGCGGATTTCGGTCGCGCTGGCGTTGAGGATATGGAACAGCACCCGCTCGCCCTGCCTGACCCGCACAGGTTCGCCCGCGCCCAGCATCTTGCCGTTGATCGCATAGCTGCCATAGCCGAGCTCGAAACCCTGCTCGGGCTGGCCCGCCTTGATCGCCGCCGCGACGTTGGCGACGTTCTGGTCGCGCAGCGCCGCGACCTCGGTGGCCGGCTCCAGGAAATCCGACGGCATCTCCATCCGGGTGAAGATCGGGTCGAATTCCTTCAAGGTCAGGAAGACCTCGCGGTCATAGGCGCCGGGTTCGCATCTGGGCTCGATATAGACCGGCCCGGCCAGCCCGCTATAGAGACCCTTTGTCAGGTCGGCGCCCGCCATCGTGTGGGTGTGATAGAAGCGGAAGCCGCTGGGCGCCGGAACGATGCTCAGCCTGCGGTGTCCGTGCGGAGGGATGAAGGGCGTGCCTTCCTCCATCGCCCCGTCCAGCGCCGCCGGCAGGAACATCCCGTGCAGATGCAGCAGCTCAGGCGTGTCGGTATCGTTGAACACGTCGATCGTGACGGGCTTGCCCTCTTGCATGCGCAGGAGCGGCCCGGGAAACTGCCCATTATAGAGCTTGGTCGAAATGACAGTGTCGGGCCCGAGCTCGACCAGCCCGGTGGCGATCCTCAGCGTATGGTCGGCCGGCGCATCGGCGGCCAGCGCTTGCCCCAACGTAGTGGCGGCCGGCACGGCGCCGGCGGCGAGCTTGAGGAAATGGCGGCGGTCGAGCATGAGAATGCGTCGCGTTAGGTCCTGGTTGCGACGATCTTTAAAGCCGAATCGCCTGCCCGTCACCTGTCCCGCTACAGAGCGCTAGCGCCGCGGGCCGCCTCGTTTTAGTGTCGTCCGATAAGAAAGAGGGAGGGCGCCATGAAAACAACAGTCCATTGGCCGCGTTTTTTCATCGTTTCGATCCTGAGCGCCGTGGTGATGCTCGTGCTCTACAGCCTGTGGACGGGCAAGGTCGTCGCGGGCATGAACCTCTCGCCGGGCCTGCCGTCACGGCCGCCGGAGGAGGTGAAGCCGCTGGTGCCGTTCCTGGGCGTGGTCTCGATCGCCCAGCTCGTCGTATTCGCCTTCCTCTACCTGCGGATCTATCCGCAGCGCAGCCTCGCCAATGCGCTGTGGTGGGGCGCCTGGGGCGGGTTCTTCATGGTGCTGCCGGACGGGCAGTTCTTCGTCATCACGCCGAACCAGAGCTGGGCCCTGCTGTTCATGCAATGGGCCGAGGGGATCGTGACCGCGATGCTGTTCACGGCTCTGTTCCAGCTCGCCTACCGCCCGGCGGACGAGAGCTGGACCCAGCCCAAGACGGAATGGCCGCGTTTCCTGGTCTTCGGCTTGCTGAGCTCCCTGCTCGTGTTCGGGCTCGACATACCCTTCCATCAGTTCCTGGCGCCCAACATCTTCACCGAATATCCAGCGCACGATTACCCGCAGCGCACGCCGGAAGAGATCATGGCGCTGATGCCGTTCATGCTGCTGACCTATCTCTTTCAGCTCAGCTTCTTCTGCTACACGTTCCTGCGCGTCTATCCGATGCGCGGCATGGGCAACGCGATCTGGTACGGAGCGTGGCTCGGCGTCTGGGTGGTGATCCCGAACATGCAGTTCTTCGTCGGGCTCGACAAATATACCTGGCACATGCTGGCCATTCAGGTGCCGGAGGGCGCGATCCTGACGATGATCATGATGGCGTTCTTCGAATTCGCCTACCGCCCGAAAGTTCAGGAGACGCTCGCCCCCGCGCATGGCTGAAACCCCGGGTTGCCGGGCCCACATAAGGCAGCATGAGAACGTCCACATGCGCCCCGCAGCTCGACATGCTCGCGGAGCAGCCCATCGTCCCGGGCTTCGCCCAAGCCGCCCAGTTCATCACTGCTGATGAAGAGGCGGCGCTGATCGCCCGGATCGGCGAAATCGACCTCACGCCGTTCCGCTTCCAGGGCTGGCTCGGCAAGCGGCTGACCGCGACCTTCGGCTGGCGCTACGATTTCGATGATGCCAGCTTCGGCCCGGCCGAGCCGATCCCCGACTGGCTGCTGCCGCTCCGCGACCGCGCCGCCGCTTTCGCCGGCCTGGATCGCGCGGAGCTGACCCAAGCCTCGATCAACCGCTATGACCCGGGTGCCGGCATCGGCTGGCATCGCGACCGGGCAGTCTTCGAGAAGGTGGCCGGCGTTTCGCTCGGCGCCCCGACGGTGCTGCGTTTCCGCCAGCGCATCCCCGGCGGCTTCCGCCGCGCCACCGCCCCACTGGCGCCACGCTCGGCCTATCGGATGACCGGCGAGGTCCGCACCGACTGGGAGCACAGCGTGCCCGAACAGGCGGCGACACGCTGGTCGATCATGTTCCGCAACCTGTCGGAGAAGGGCAGGCTACGGTTAAGCCGGAGTGCCGCGTAGGGCGGAAGAGCGGAGTGTATTCCGCCAGCCGCAACGCTCGGCAGACGCAGTGTGTGGATGCAACGTGCGGTGGAATACGCTTAGCTCTTCCACCTTACGATTGCGAGTGTTTCAGATAATCGGCCAGCGCGACGGCCTGGTTATGCTCGGCGTCATGGGCGCTGTAGAGCAGGGTCACCGGACCGTTGGCGATCATGCTCTCCAGTTGCCCGACGGCTTCTTCATTCCCGTCCAGCTCCCTGCCATAGCGCTCCCGGAATTCGTCCCACCTGGCCGGGTCATGCCCAAACCACTTCCGCAAGTCCGTGCTGGGCGCGATCGCCTTCAGCCATAGATCCAGCGCGGCCTTTTCCTTGGCCAGCCCGCGCGGCCAGATCCGGTCGACCAGCACACGTGTGCCGTCGCCTTTCGCGGCGGGTTCGTAGATGCGCTTGATTCGGATCATCGCAATAGCAGCTCAGCCTCCGTATCGCCCCGTCCACTATACCGAAAAACTGACCGCCGTGGTGTTGGCGCCGCAGACGAGCACCGTGACCCGCTCGTCGTCGGCCGGGGCGTATTTTCCCGACAGCACCGCCGCCAGGGCGGCTGCTCCGCCCGGTTCGGCGACGACGCGCACGGCATCCCACAAAGCTGCCTGGGCGGCCAATATCTCCGCGTCCGAGACCAGGATCGGTCTCTCGGCATAGGCCTGCGCGAGCGGGAACATCAGCTCGCCCACCCGCTTGGGCGCCAACGAATCTGCCGCCACGCCGCCGGCCTTGGCGTCGACGGGATGGCCGGCGGCGAAGGCTTCGAACAGCGTCGGAGCCTCCTCGGGTTCGACCGCAATGATTTTCGTTCGGCCGGCGAACCAGGCGGCGATGCCGCCGATCAGCCCGCCGCCACCCACCGCGACGATCAGCGTGTCCGTGCCTTCGGTCTCCGTCTCGACTTCCAGCCCGACCGTGCCCTGGCCCAGCATGGTCTCGACCTGATCATAGGCATGCAGCACCATCGCCTCCCGCTCGGCGACGAAAGCCTCGCTGGCGGCGAGTGCGTCGGCATAGCGGTCGCCGGTGATCACCAGCTCGGCGCCACAGGAGCGGATGCGGGCGATCTTTGCCGGCGAAGCAACGGTGGGCAGGAAGATCGTCGCTGGAATGCCCAGCTTCATCGCCCCATAGGCGACCGCCACGCCATGGTTGCCGCCCGACGCGGCAACAACCCCGGCCTTGGGCACCCGTCGTGTCAGCAGGTTCGCGAACACGCCGCGCGCCTTGAACGAGCCGGAATGCTGGAGAAATTCCAGCTTCAAACGGATCTGGCGCTGGGCCAGCCCAAAATCGGACAAGTTCACCGCGACCGTCGGCGTGCGGCGGATATAGGGGCGGATGACCGGTTCGATCCCCGCGATGCGTTCGCGCGTGATATCCGTGTTCATCAGGCTCTCTTCGATTGACATCTCTTAGTAACTTAGCAAAGTAACGAAATGCAAGCGATCGATGTCATCAAGGCCCTGGCGAACGAGCGACGGCTGCGGATCCTGGAGTGGCTCAAGGACCCTACGGCCCATTTCCGCCTGCAGGTCGATGGCGATCTGGTCGAGGACGGTGTCTGCGGCGTGCTGATCGCGGAGAAGCTGGCGATCAGCCAGGCAACGCTCAGCGAGCACATGCGCGTGCTGGTCGATGCCGGGCTGGTGCGGCCCAAGCGGATCAAGCAGTGGACGTTCTACAAGCGCGACGAGGCGGCCATCGCCGAATTCAAGGCCGGCCTCGCCGCGAGTTTGTAAGCGTTACTTCGTCAATCCCCGCTTCAGCGCCTGGACCGCGTCGCGGCGGAAACGCTTGGTGACGTCGGCGTCCAGCGCGAGGTCGAAGCCGTGATAGGCGCCGGGATACACATGCAGTTCGGTCGCCACGCCGGCGGCAAGCAGCCGCTTGGCATAGTCGATATCCTCATCCAGGAAGATGTCGAGCGCGCCGACGCTGATGAAGGTCGGCGGCAGGCCGGCGACGCTCTCGGTCCGTGCCGCGGCGGCATAGTGCGAGACGCCGGCCGAACCCGGCGCCTGGCCCAGCAGAGACTGCCAGCCGAAATGATTGCTCTTGGCGTTCCAGACGAACTCACCAGCGTAACCATGCGCCTCGGCCCGGGTCACGGTGCGGTCGTCCAGCATCGGATAGATCAGCAGCTGGAAGGCCACCGGCACCTCGCCCCGGTCGCGCGCCAGCAGGCAAGTCGTTGCCGACAGGCCGCCGCCAGCACTCTCGCCGCCGACGGCGATCCGGTTGGGATCGACACCCAGCGACGCGGCGTTGGCGTGGAACCACTTCAGCGCGGCATAGCAATCCTCGACCGGGCCGGGATGCGCCGTCTCGGGCGCCAGGCGGTAGTCGACCGAGCAGACGACGCAGCCGATCTCCTTCACCGCGGCCTTGTTCTGAGCGTCCATCATCTCCGGCGCGCCCATGATGTAGCCGCCGCCATGGATGTGGAAATAGCCGGGCTTGGTGCCGGTGGCGCCCGGCGGGCTGTAGACCAGCACCCGCACGTCCGGCGCCCCGGCCGGTCCGGGAATATGCCGCTCCTCGACCACCACATCCGACGGCGGCGCGGCGGCGCGCTGCTGTTTCCCCATCTCGGCCATGGTCGAGCGCAGACCCGGCAGTATCTCGGGCGAGAAATCGAACGGCGGAAAATAATCCAGCGCCGGCAGCAATTCCGGATCGACGAGATGCCTGGTGTCCATAGTGCTTCCCCTTTGGTCGGACGATTGGATGAGGCTTAGCGGTTGGAATGCCGGGAGGGAAGGGGGATCGCGAGCCAGCGCTGCCCATGCTAGAGCGACAGGCCATTACCAGTTCACGCGAGGAATCCCATGCTGACCACCCGCAGCGAGCAGCACTGTTTTGGTGGCACGATCGGCTTCTATAGCCACCCCTCGACCGAGATCGGGGCGGAGATGCGGTTTTCGGTCTATCGGCCGCCGCAGGCCGGTCCACTGCCGGCGCTCTATTATCTCGCGGGGCTGACCTGCACCGAGGAGACCTTCATGATCAAGGCCGGGGCGCTCAGGCTCGCGGCCGAGCTCGGCCTGGTCCTGGTCGCGCCCGACACCAGCCCGCGCGGTCTGAATATCCCGGGTGAGGATGACGACTGGGATTTCGGCACCGGCGCCGGTTTCTACCTCGACGCCAAGGCCGAGCCCTGGGCGCGGAACTACCGCATGTATTCCTACGTGGTGAACGAGCTGCCTGCGCTCGTCGCCGCCAATTTCCCGGTCAGGGCCGGCCGTACCGGCATCTTCGGCCACTCGATGGGCGGCCACGGCGCGCTGACGATCGCGCTCAAGAACCCCGACCGTTACCGTTCGGTCTCGGCCTTTGCCCCGATCTCCAATCCGGTCGCGGTGCCGTGGGGCGAGAAGGCGTTCGGCAACTATCTGGGGCCGGATCATGCCCGTTGGGCCGAATGGGACGCCAGCCTGTTGATGCGCAGCCAGCCCTATCACGGCGACATTCTGGTCGACCAGGGCCTGGCCGACCAGTTCCTGGAAAAGCAGCTCCACCCCGAAGCGCTGGAAGACGCGGCCAAGGCATCCGGCCAGTCCCTGACGCTCCGCCGCCACGCGGCCTACGATCATTCCTACTGGTTCATCCAGTCCTTCATCGACGACCACATGCGCTGGCATGCGGCTCGGTTGATGGGGTGAACGAGAATGCCCAATTTTTGGTTCGCGTCGGCATTGGGATGCGCCCTCATGGCGAGCGCCACGGCACATTCGCAGCCGCCCTCGGTCTCCCCGGCGCTACAGGCAGAGCTCAAGCAGGTGATCGTCGGAAACTGCCCTGCCGTTCGAAAGGAAGACTGCGCGAAATCGGACGAGCTCAATGTTCGTGTCGTGAAGCTGTTCGGCGATTACGCCAAGGTCACTGTTAGCCGGGTGGATGGGCAAGGAGAGGCCGAAGTAGCCTATTTGAAAAGGAAAGAGGACGGCTGGGTCTTGCTTGACGAAGGAACCATGGTGAACCCCGTCGAGCTCGGCGTTCCCGAGGAGGCTCGGTAGGAAGTTTGTAGGCTGATACGCAGCCGATGACGGGTTTCGCCGCGCTCTACCCATCTACGCCCTTCTGGCACGCTCGGAGGCTGACATAGAGTGTTTCCTGTTACGTCGGTAACGCGAAACCGCCATATTGTGATCGTCCGGTAGCGTGCCGTTCGTAGCGTTCCTTCCATCGCACTGCCCGTTTGGCGGTGCCGTATTGGAGGGGTGTTATCTTGAAGATTCTCGCTGCCTGCACGCCCGCGACCGGGCATCTCAATCCGCTCATCGCGATCGCCGGGTTCCTGATCGAGGATGGCCATGAGGTCGTTTTCCTGTCGGGCACGGCCTATCGCGACCGCATCGAAAAGAGCGGGGCGCGGTTCTACGCGCTGCCCGGCGCGGCCGATGTCGATTTCAGCGATTTCGAAAAAGTGGCGCCCGAGTTGGTGGGCCTCGAGCCCGGTTTCGATTGGCTGCGCACTGCCCTGGAGGCGATCTTTATCGGCAGGGTCGCCGACCAGGACAAAGGATTGCGGGACGTTCTGAGCCGCTTTCCGGCCGACGCGGTGATCGTCGACGACATGTTCTTCGGCGTGCTGCCGATGCTGCTGGGCGCGCGCGCCAATCGTCCGCCGGTGCTGGTATGCGGCACATCGGTCCTCCATTGGCGGCGGCCGGACAAGGCGCCGGTGTTCGTTGGCCTGCCGCCCGCGTCGACGCCCGCCGAATTCGGGCAATATGAGGCGATTGCGCGGGAGTATGACACGCGCGTCGACCAGCCTTCCCTCAACCGGCTGAAGCCCATCCTCGAAGCGCTGGGCGCGCCGCCTCTCGACTTCCCGATGCTCGAAGCCACCGTGGCGCTGGCCGACACATACCTGCAGCTGTCGGTGCCGGGCCTGGAGTTCCCGCGGCCCGTGCCTTCGGCGGTGAAGTTCGTCGGGACCCTGCCGATCATTCCCGGCCAGGCCGCGATCCCGTCCTGGGCGGCCGATCTGGAGCAGGGGCGCAAGGTCGTCCTGGTCACACAGGGGACCGTGGCCAACCACGATTTCGGCCTCCTGGTCGGTCCGACCCTGGCGGCGCTGGCCGACGAGCCGGACATACTGGTCGTGGCGACCGCCGGCGGCCGTCCGGTCGACGCCATTCCGGGGCCGATTCCGGAGAATGCCCGCGTGGCCGAGTATCTGCCGTTCGAGTGGCTGCTGCCCAAGGTGGATGTATTCGTCACCAACGGCGGCTACGGCAGCGTCAACCAGGCGCTGACCTTCGGCATCCCGATCGTCGCCGCCGGGCTGACCGAGGACAAGGCTGACGTGAATGTCCGCATCGGCTGGTCGGGCGCGGGCATCGATCTCAAGACCAACCGTCCCACCCCGGCCGCGATCCGGTCGGCCGTGCGGACGGCGCTCGACGTTCCCGACTGCCGCCGGCACGCCCAGCGTCTGGCGGCGGAATACGCCAGCTTCGACGCCAGGGCGGAAGTGGCGGACCTGTTGCTGAGCATTGCCGGCGTCAAGGCCATTTCCGGCGTCAAGGCACAGGCCGCTTGAGCCATGACGTACGCCGACGATCGTATGTCTGGGCGGCTGGGTATGCCGTGCTTCGTTGGCGATCCGGGGCCGGGTTTCATCCGGCCCCTCGGCGCCGGCGAGCATTTCTTCAACCTGTATGCGCAGGTCTGGCCGGTTCACTTCTGCATGTGCGCGGAGATCGATGGCTGGATCCGGCCCGAGCTGCTGCGCCGCGCGCTGGACGAGGTGCGTGAGCGGCATCCGGTGTTGGGGGCCCGCATCGTCAACGCCGCCGTGTTTGGGGCGGCGCTCTATCGTTCCTGCATCCCGCTTCCGTTTGAAATCGCCGCCGTCGGGAAAGATGCGGGCTGGCGCCGGGCCGTCGAGAGCGAGCTCAGGAAACCCATGCCTGTCGAAGAGGATGCCATGCTGCGGCTGACGGCCGTGTACGCGCCGGATAGGACGGCGATCATCCTCACCTTCCATCACGCGGTTGCCGACGGCATGTCCGGCGCCGCGGTTTTGGGCGATCTGCTGCGCGCGCTTGCCGGGGAACGGCTCGAAGCACTGCCATTCCCGCTGTGCATCGAGGAAAAAATTCTGGGACCTTCCGTCTTCAACGCCCCCACGCCCTGGCCGAACGAGATTACCGGCGTTCCGCAACAGCCGGCCAAAGACCTGGAGCCCAGCGTCCTCACGGCCGCATTCACCCGGGAGGAAACGTCCCGCCTGCGCGACCGATGCAGAACCAACGGAACGACGATACAGGGTGCGATCTGCGCGGCGGCGGCGCGGCACCTGCCGCTCTCCGAACGGGGCGCGGCGGGAATCATTTGCCCGATCAGCCTGCGCAGGGCCGCCGGCATCGAGGATGGGGCCTGTGGGGTCTTCATCGGCGCCGCGTCCCTCGACTTGGCTGTCAACCAATTCGGACCGATCTGGAGCGATGCCGCGCGCGCCATGCGCATGATCTCGCAGGCCCGGTCACCGGAAGCCGTGCGTGATTTCATAAGCGGGATAACCGCGGGGTTTCCCCCGACCGCCGGCACCAAGACATTGCGCGCGTTCTTTGCCGCGACACCGCCGAGCGCGCTCGTGATCTCGAACCTGGGCGTCCTTCCGATCGCCGAACGCTATGGCCCCTTTGCCGTGAACGCGGTCTGGGGCCCGGTGATGCTGACCAATCTCCCCGCCGACCGGCAGACGCTCGGCGTCAGCACTTTCGCCGGCCGCCTCCGTTTGGTCCAGCAGAGCTACCGACCCATCGTGGGACTGTTGCCGGCAATTCGGGAAACGCTTTGGGCCGCCCTCGATTGAACTGCATAATTATAGCCATCCGGAGCAACAGCACGCGTACCGCGATCCTTGTTCTGGCCGGCGTTCTGGCAGCGGGGATGCCCGCCGTGGCGGCTGACACGACCGAAGTCCTGGCGACGCTGAAGGCCTATTCCGACGGTTTCAACACGGGTGATCCGGGGGCAGGAGCGGCGCTCTGCGCCGGCCAGGCGGTTATCATCGACGAATTCCCGCCCCATGTCTGGCAGGGCGCCACCGCCTGTGCCGACTGGGCGGCCGGGCTTGCCGCCTTCTCCGACGCGGGGGGATATACCGAGGCGCACATCACCGCCGGCAAGCCGAAAGCCCTCACCGTCACCGGCGACCACGCCTACGCCGTGCTGCCGGCGACACTTACCTACAAGAAACACGAAAAACCGCTAACTCAGTCAGGCCTGTGGACCTTCTCCCTGCAAAAGCTCGATGCCGGCTGGCGCATCACCGGCTGGGCCTGGGCTTTGGAGTAGAAAGGCTGCGAGAAAAAAGGCCCGAGGCGTGAACCCCGGGCCTTTTCCATTCCGTATAAACGTTGGTTTTACGCGAACTGGTTCATCGTGTTGTGCACACCGCCGGCCTTCAGCGCGGCTTCGCCGGCGAAGTATTCCTTGTGGTCGTCGCCCAAGTCGGAGCCCGACATGTTCTGGTGCTTCACGCAGGCGATGCCCTGGCGGATCTCCTGGCGCTGGACGCCTTTGACGTAGCCCAGCATGCCCTGGCTGCCGAAATATTCCTTGGCCAGGTTGTCGGTCGAGAGCGCTGCGGTGTGATAGGTCGGCAGGGTGATGAGGTGGTGGAAGATGCCGGCCCGCTTGGCCGCGTCCGCCTGGAAGGTGCGGATGCGCTCGTCGGCCTCGATCGCCAGGGCGGTCGAGTCATAATCCACGCTCATCAGCTTGGCGCGGTCGTAAGCCGCAACGTCCTTGCCGGCCGTCTTCCACGCATCATAGACCTGCTGGCGGAAGTTCAAAGTCCAGTTGAAGGACGGCGAGTTGTTGTAGACCAGCTTGGCGTTCGGCACGACTTCGCGGATGCGGTCGACCATGCCGGCGATCTGCTCGATATGCGGCTTCTCGGTCTCGATCCACAGCAGGTCGGCGCCGTTCTGCAGCGAGGTTATGCTGTCCAGGACGCAGCGATCCTCACCCGTGCCGGCGCGGAACTGGAACAGGTTGGACGGCAGGCGCTTCGGGCGCAGCAGCTTGCCGTTGCGGTTCAGCACCACGTCGCCGTTCTTCATGTCGGCCGGCGCGATCTCCTCGCAGTCCAGGAAGCTGTTGTACTGGTCGCCCAGGTCGCCCGGCGTGTGGCTGACCGCGATCTGCTTGGTCAGGCCCGCGCCCAGCGAGTCCGTGCGCGTGACGATGATGCCCTTCTCGACACCCAGCTCAAGGAAGGCGTAGCGGCAGGCGCGCACCTTGGCCAGAAAGTCCTCATGCGGGACCGTAACCTTGCCGTCCTGGTGGCCGCACTGCTTTTCGTCGGACACCTGATTCTCGATCTGCAGCGCGCAGGCGCCGGCCTCGATCATCTTCTTCGCTAGAAGATAGGTCGCCTCGGCATTGCCGAAACCGGCATCGATGTCGGCGATGATCGGCACGACATGGGTCTGATAATTGTCGACCGCGTCCAGCAGCTCCTCTTCCTTGGCGGTGTCGCCGGCGGCGCGGGCCGCGTCGAGCTGGCGGAACAGGCCGCCCAGCTCACGGGCGTCGGCCTGGCGCAGGAACGTGTACAGCTCCTCGATCAAGGCCGGGACCGAGGTCTTCTCATGCATCGACTGGTCGGGCAGCGGGCCGAAGTCGGAGCGCAGAGCCGCGATCATCCAGCCGGACAGGTACAGGTAGCGGCCCTTGGTGGTGCCGAAATGCTTCTTGATCGAGATCAGCTTCTGCTGGCCGATGAAGCCGTGCCAGCAGCCAAGCGACTGGGTGTAGGCGGACGGGTCCAGGTCATAGGCGGCCATGTCGGCGCGCATGATGTCGGCGGTATAGCGCGCGATCTCCAGTCCCGTCTTGAAACGGTTCTGCAGGCGCATGCGCGCCACCCCCTCGGGGTTGATGCCGGTCCATGCGCCGTTCTTGCTGTCGACCAGCTGGCCCATGGCGATGATGTGATCCTGGTAAGACATGACCCGTCCTCAAATAAACAGAATGCGATGGATGTCACGTAGGGCGCGGGATGTAAGATGTGAAGCTATTGTGCAGTGCACCTGTAATACCTTACAATCGCGCTTTGTAAGGTTGTAAGGCCACACAGAATCAGGAGACTGAGCATGGCGGCAGGCCAGCGTCTCTATGTCGGCCCCAGTTTGCGGCGCATCCGCCGCGACCGGGGTATCACCCAGTCGGACATGGCGACGGACCTCGATGTTTCGCCGTCCTATATCGCGCTCCTGGAGCGCAATCACCGGCCACTCTCGGCCGAGCTGCTGCTGCGCCTGGCGCAGACCTACCAGATCGACATGTCGACCCTCGCCGACACCGGTACCGATGACGCGGTGCGGCTGCAGACGGTGCTGAAGGACCCGCTGTTCGCCGATATCGAGCTGCCGTCGCTGGAGACGACCGATGTCGTCACCAACTTCCCCGGCATCGCCGAGGCCTTCCTGCGCCTCTACACCGCCTATCGGGAGGAGCATATGGCGTTGGCCGACCGGGGCGCCGAGGCCCGGACCGCCGGCCCAGGCAAGGCCGAGCCGCCCGATCCGGTGGGCGAGGCACGGCGTTTCCTGGCGGCGCGGCGCAACTGCTTCCCGCTGCTGGACGACGCCGCCGAACGGCTAGCCCAGCGCGTGGGCGGAACCGAAGGCCTCTCAGCCTATCTGGGCGAGCGGCACAATCTCCAGGTCCGCCGCGTGCCGCCGGAGGTGATGGTGGGGTCGACCCGCCGGCTCGACCTCCACCGCAAGCAGATCCTGCTCGACGACGAGATGGACGGCGCCAGCCAGAACTTCCAGCTGGCGCTCCAGCTCGCCTATCTGGAGATGGGCAAGGAACTGGACAGCGTGACCAAGGACGGCAGCTTCGCCACCGAGGCGGGGGAAAGGCTGACCCGCCGGGCGCTTGCCTCCTACGCCGCCGCCGCGGTGCTCATGCCGTATTCAGCCTTCGCCAAGGCGGTCGAGGCTCGGCATTACGACGTCGAGGCGCTCGGCCGGCAGTTCCGCACCAGCTTCGAGCAGACCGCCCATCGCCTGACCTCGCTGCAGAAACCGGGGCAGGAGCGGGTGCCCTTCTTCTTCATCCGCGTCGACGAGGCCGGCAACGTGTCCAAACGGCTGGACGGCGCCGGCTTCCCCTTCGCCCGCCATGGCGGCGGCTGCCCCCTATGGAACGTCCATCACGCCTTCCGCACCCCGCGCGAGATCGTGACCCAATGGCTGGAATTGCCGGACGGCGAGCGCTTCTTCTCTATCGCCCGCACAGTGACGGCCGGCGGCGGCGGCTTCGGCCGCCCGCGCGTCGACCGTGCCGTGGCGCTCGGCTGTGCCGCCGAGCATGCCGGCAAGCTGATCTACACCCAGGGCCGGCCGGCTGCCGAACCGACCCCCATCGGCGTCACCTGCCGCCTCTGCCAACGCGCCGAATGCACCGCCCGCTCCGCCCCGCCGATCGGAAGGCAGATATTGCCTGACGACATCCGCAGGACGGTGGCCCCGTTCGGGTTTTCAGATAGCTGACAGGGCGGAACGCGTCAGTATTTCGACAGGCATGCTCATGGGCAGGGTGGGGTTGGTGCTATGATCGGTCGGAACCCATGTCTCCGGCAGGTGGCCCCAGGCATTGAGCTGTCCCAGCGCGTCGAACAGGCCCAGATATTGATGGTAGGTCACCCCCTCGACATCCTCGGCTACCGGACAGCCCAATGTCACGACCTGCAATCCTTTGACACGGTCCGCATCTAAAGATCCTAACGCGTTGTGGATCGCCAGAGCGCCCTTGCTGTGGCCCACGACCCATCGGAGCTTGCGCTGCTCCATCACCGAGTGCAGCACATCGGACGAGCCGCAGCCCGTACGGAAGACAGGAGCGCCGTTCGGAAGCTGGCGGCTGCCGGGGGCTGATGCCGAAAGGGCGCGGCCGATCCTCGCGGTTTTCGGCGCTATGGAGCCCAGCGCGGCCTGAAGGTTCGCTTTGACGTTCAGGAAATCATGTAAGCCAAAGCCGTACCAGCCGCCAAGCGCCTGGCTGATCACGTCGGCCACGCCGTATCCCGGCACGATCGCCAGCGCCGGCGCGCCGAGCGCCTCGGCGATATTCCAGGCCAAGGCGGCGCTGCCCAGGGCTGAGCTGCCGACCCCGGTGATGGTCGCTATCGTGATTTCCTGAACGCCTGGTTCGTCGCTTTGCAGGAACAGGTCGACATCATGGAAGGCGCGGATATAGGGCGAATTCCGCGGATCGACGATCAGCAGCGATCCCTCAGGATCGGTCAGCGCGCTAAGGTCGAGCTCACCCGCGCGCCCGGAGTCCGCGGCAGCGGTACCGACCGTTACGCCGCGCGACTTCAGCGTGCGAACCAGGCTCGGCACGTCATAGAACAGCGAATCCAGGCTGGTATTGAAGAACCGGCACGCGTGTAGCGCCGGCTCGATCAGCGGGCGGGGTATCTCAAACAGATCGAGTAAGCCGCTCATGCCCGCCTCGCGATTATTGCGGTGCACAAACTCTAACTGGAAAGCGCCTGATTATCCAGCGCCGCCGGCCGCTCAGTCCTCGAACTCCCCCGCGATGCTGCGCGAGGCCAGCCAAAAATGCAGGGCGGCCCAGGGGTAGAAGACCGACGAAGCCACCAGCGCCCAGCGCAGCCCCTCGGTGGAATTGCCGCCGAGATGGGCGGTGAAGGTGTCCGACAGAAAGCCGATCAGCGGCGGGGCGAAGCCGTGGCCGACGAGGTTGGCGGCCATCGTCACCAGCATGCCGAGAATTCCGCGCATCGCGATGGGGGCCAGGCGCTGGGTCACCGCGATGCCCGAGGGGATCCAGGAATTGTTCAGCGCCGAGGGCACGATCAGGCAGGCGAAGCAGAGCCAATAGCTGCCGGTGACGGTCGCCAGCAGATAGAAGGGGAGCGAGATCGCCATCGTGAGCGCCGGCAGCGACATGTAGTATTTCGCGTTCCGGGCGCCGAACCGGTCGGCCAGCCAGCCGCCGCCGAAGGCGCAGAGCGCGCCGCTGAGACCCACGACCACGCCCCAGCTCGCACCCACCTGTGCGGCGTTGAGGCCGAAGTCCCGCTGCAGGAAGGCCGGAAACCATACCGCGCCGCCGATGGTCGAGAAGGACGACAGCGACGCCGCCGCCAGCAGGTGCATGACGGTCTTCTTGCGCTTGACCAGGGCGAAAACCTGGCCGAGCGGCACCGGCTTGGCGATCTTCACCGCCTTGCCCTCGGCCAAGCCGCGCGGCGGTTCCTTGACGGTCAGCCGGACGATCAGCGCCACGATCAGGCCGGGGAATCCGACCAGCATCAGGGCGGAGCGCCAGCCGTAATGCACAGCCACCCAGCCGCCCAGCGGCAGCCCGACCAGGGCCGCAAGCGGCAGGCCGAGCAGATAGGTGCCCATCGCCTTGGCCCGCTCGTGGGGGCCGAAATAGTCCGACACCATGGTCATGGTCGATGGGCCGAACGTGCCCTCGCCGACGCCGATGGCGGCGCGGCACAGCAGCATCTGCCAGTAATTCTGCGCCAGCCCGCACATAGCGGTGGCGACGCTCCACAGCGCGAGACCGCCGGCGATGATGTTGCGGCGGACCGCGCCGCCGTCGATCCAGCGGGCAACCGGCAGGCCGACCAGATTGTAGAGGATGGCGAAATAGAGCCCGGTCATCGTGCCGAGCTCGGCATCGGTCAGGTTGAATTCCTTTTTGATCGACTGGAGCAGGATATTGATGATGTTGCGGTCGAGCGAGTTCAGGAAGAACGCCACCGCGATGATGAAGACGACATATTTCCGGTGGCTGCGCCAATCGAAATCGGCCGTCACCGCGGGCCCTGGCGTGGCTGCGAAATCCTCCGATGTCGTGGTCACACTTCCTCCCGCCTTGCGGCATCGTTTTCTTAGCCTCGCCCCAGCGGGGAGAGGCCGGATCGCAAAGCGATCCGGGTGAGGGGGCGGCGAGCGCAGCGAGCCTTCAGGTGGCTCCGGGCTAACGGAAACAGCCCCCCTCACCCGGCGCTTCGCGCCGA
>DATBAZ010000515.1:0-3757 GCA_036271255.1 Alphaproteobacteria bacterium | reverse complement strand
CCCGGGCCTTCGTCGTCTATAGAGCCGCGATTATTTAACCGCGAACAGGTCGCTCATCACCGAGACGTCGGGGTCGCAGGCGTGGTTGATGCAACGCAGCACGAACGCCGCTTCCATCGACTTCAGAAGCGAGAAGTGCGTGTAGAACGTGCTGCTCGGCTGGCCCTTGGTGCCATAGTTCTTATCGACGGTCAGGACGACCTTATTGGTCTCCGGCGTGTGGAAATAGTCGTTCTCGTCCCACACCATCACGATCGCCGCGCGGCCGTCATGCCAGGCCGGAGACTTGTGGATGGCGGTGATAATACGCTCGACAGCCTGATCGCCGGCCTGGATCAAGGCCGGGTTGAGGCCGCCCTGGGTGCCGTTATCGTCCGGATCGAAGTTGCAGAACGCGGTCGAGTTGCCGCGGCCGTGCTGGTCGTTGCACTGGTTGGGAACGATGAAAGCCAAGTTCGGCACATCGCCCGTCGACAGGTCGGCATAGAGCTGGTCGAAATTGACCGAACGCTTCAACGCCGCCGTGGTCTGGCCGGCCTTGAAGTACACGAACGGGTTGTGCTTGGCGGCATACAGCGACACGACATCGTCTTGGCTCAACGCCGGCTTCAGCGCCGGTTTGATCTTCGAGAAGTCGGTCTTGTCGGTGTATTCGCCATCGCTGGCGCTGACATTGTCGGCCCCGGCGACCGGCAGGCTTTCCTGGTAGCTTTTATAGGACATGCCGTTGGCCAGAAGCTGCTCGCCGATATTCGTGCCGGTCGTGTTCGCGGACGGGATCGCCGAGGCTGCCCTGCCGTCGATCTCGATGTCGGGCGGGCTGCCGGGGGCGACTTCGTTGGTCTTGTCGAGGACCGGCGTCGCCGCGTCCTTGCCGGTGCCGGTGATCGGGCAGACCGCCAGGGCGGCGGCTTCGTTATCGACGGTGCCGGCAACGATGTTCGGCTGGCACTTCGTGTTGTGCCAGTCCGGATTGCCGTCGGTCAGCACGCCGAAGTTCGAGCCGCCGGTGATCTCCAGATAGTTGGTCAGGCTGGGGTGGGCGACCGCGAAGTAGTTGGTCGCCAGGTTCGACGACTTCATGTAGGCGTTGATGAAGGGCGCGTTCGGATTGTTCGCGATCTGCTTGTAGCCGTGGTTTTCCATCATGATGACGAAAACATGGTTCAGGCGCGGAACGCCGGTGGGAACCGGCCCTGTGGTCGCGAAGCTGTTCGTGGCGGCAACCGAGGCCGCCAGGCCGAACGCCGCGGCGGCGGCGAGTCTGAGTTTCATGACGATTTTCCCTTACGGTTTTGCAAGTGCCGAATGCCGCCGAAATGCGCCATTCCGAGTCACGCGGAACCTAACGCCGGGAGATCAACTATTTGCGACAGATTTGTTTCATTTTAATGTACCCAGGTAATAAGGTAACCTTTTGCGACATTGCGCCGCTATACCACAGTAATGTTACAGAGATTAGTGTAACATTACCTTCATAAAATTGGCCTAGGCAGATGCCCTGTCGGCATTCTCTTTCCGGGCCCGGGTATGAAGTTCTTTTCGTGCATTTTAAGTATTCTTACGATCCTGGCCGCCGCGCCCTCCATGGCCGCCGGTCCCCTCTATTGGGACGATTATCCCGGCATCGGTTACGATCCGCACTCGACCCCTGAGGCGCCGTGCGGCAAGAGCACCCCGCCGCGCGGGCATTTCGCCGAAACAATCGATGCCGACGCGGCCGGCGGCGTCCAGCTGACCGTCCGCCAGGACCCGAACCGTCTCTGCTATGTCGCAAACGGCCTCGCCGAGCCGCCGGTGATCCGGGTGCGCCGGGGCGGGGAGCTGAAGATCACGATCAGGAACGAGATCACCGATCCCAAGGCGATCGACGATTTCGTGACCCCGGCGGCGCTGAAGGATCCCAACCAGCCGATCCCGGGAAATGCCGGGTTCTTCCCGGTCGTCTCCGGCATGCATCACACCGCCACCGGCGAGACCAACCTGCATGTCCATGGCTTCGCCGTGCCGGCGGTGGTGCCGCAGGACGAGGTGATGCACACCTGCGTGGACCCGGCAGTCGGCCCGGCCAATTGCGGCCAGCGCGAATTCACCTATCGCTACAAGATCCCGGCCGATATGCCGGCCGGACTCTATTGGTACCATCCGCATGTCCATGGCGAGGTCCAGGCCCAGATGCTGATGGGCCTGTCCGGCCCGATCGTGGTCGAGGGGCCGGAGGATGAGATGCGCCGTGCCGCCGGCATCGAGGAACGGGTCTTCATCGTCCGCCAGGGCGCGGATCTGGACGCCAAGATGATGGCGGCGGCGATGGCCGCCCCCCTTCCCTATGGCGACCAAACGCCCCCGCCGCCACCACCCGCCCACGCCAACGACAAGCACCGCGGCCAGGTGGTCGACACCGACAATGAGCTCGCCTGCACCGACAATGCCGGGGTCGACCGGATCTCACTGAACGGATCGAAGATCATCGACAAGCATCCAAGGGACACCGACCTGGCACGGCTCACCATCGCCGAGGGCTCGGTGCAGTTCTGGCGGGTGGTCAATGCCGCGACCGACGCCTTCCTCGACCTCGGCCTGGTCGACGACACCGGCAAGCCGCTGCCGCTCACCATCGTGGCGCGCGACGGCGCCCCTGTGACCAGCGATGCCGGGACGCGGCAGCACCCCACCGCAGACTTCCAGCTCGTGCCGCCGTCGGGCCGGCTGGAGTTCCTGGTGCCGGCGCCGCCCGCCGGCCACAAGGCCTATTTCGTCTCGCGCCAGGTCGATACCGGCTGCGCCGGCGATATCGTGCCCGGCCGCAAGCTGGCCCTGGTCACGGCCGGGCCACCCAAGCCCGGCGCCGTTCCGGTCGACGCCGCCGTGCTGGCGCCGAAGAGCGAGGCCGACACGTTCACCGGCCTGATGACGCACAAGACCGATGCCGTCCGCACCATCGCGCTGGCGGAATATCCCCGCCCCGGCGCGCTGGACCAGAACGACTTCTTCATCTTCGAGAAGAAGCCGGGCGCGATCATCAAGCCGTTCATGATGGACGGCGAGCCGACCGTGACCGTTGCCGCCGGAACGAGCGAAGAGTGGGTGGTCGAGAACTGGACGCGGGAGCTGCATGCCTTCCACGTCCACCAGCTCCATTTCCGGGTGCTGGAGATCAATGGCCAGAAGCAGCCGAACCCCGAGTTGCTCGACGTCGTCAACGTCCCCTTCGCCACCAATATCGACAAGCCCGGCACGACCACCGTGCCGGGCCGCGTCCGGATCAAGCTCTATTTCCCCGAGGAGATGGCCGGCGACATATTGTTCCACTGCCACCTGGTGGACCACGAGGACGCCGGCATGATGGGCATGGTCCGCGTCCTGCCCAAGAGCGCCGTCAACCCGACCCGCAAGGCCGAACTGCCCTGGGGCGGCAAGTCACTGGCCGCGATGCTGGCGAACCCGCCGATCTGCAGGCCGGCAAGTACGGCAACTACTGCGCCTTAGGCGGCGCCAGTCTGGCCAGCTTGAAGGTGAACCGATAAGCCGTCGGATATTGAGGTGGCGTGATCTTAATAGGCCTTTCGGGCTTCTCGCCTCCAAGGGGCCGGGCCTGAGCTACCAAAGCAGGAGTGTCGGCCGGTGCTGGACAGACTTCAGCCGACGCATATGTGACGCCCGCTAAGACAAACCGCCGACACAAGGGACCAAGCAAATCCTATAAAGCGCATATTCACCCTCCCTACTCCTATTGAGCTTGAATGCTCTTACAGCG
>DATBAZ010000514.1:0-9857 GCA_036271255.1 Alphaproteobacteria bacterium | reverse complement strand
CACCAGGATTATCAGGATTTCGGCCGTGTCGACGACATCTACGGCTTCAATATCGAGGGCCGCTATCTGCTCACCCGCAATCTCGCCACCAGCCTGAACGTTGGCTATACTAGCAAGATATCGAATGCGATCGGTGACGCGCAGCTTTCGCCCTACAATCAGGCAATCGTCGCGCTTCGTCTCCGGTTGCAATATTAGGGCAAACGATCAGGGGCTGCGGTGACGAGAGTTGATGGTGTCCGGGGCGTCGGACGTATTCTGTTTCTTGCCGCCGCGCTGATCCTTCTCGCCCTGAGGCCCGCGTCCGCCGCGGACGACCAGGGCTATACCTTGGGTGCCGGAGACAAGCTTCGCATCACCGTCTATAACGAGACCGACCTGTCGGGTGAGTTCGAGGTCAGCGGCCAGGGCTTCATATCGGTGCCGCTGCTGGGCCAGGTCCAGGTCCTGGGCAAGACCACGGCGGAGGTCCAGGCGATTCTGACCCAGAAATACGGCAAGGACTACCTAGTCAATCCCAGCGTCGCGATCGAGGTGCTGAACTATCGGCCGTTCTTCATCATCGGCGAGGTCAACCGCCCCGGCAGCTACCCCTATGTGAACGGCATGACGGTGATCAACGCCGTGGCGCTGGCCGGCGGCTATACGCCCCGCGCCGATCACGACGGCATCAAGATCAAGCACAGCAACCAGACGACCGAGCAGCAGCAGCGCGCCAAGGAAGACACAACCGTCATGCCGGGCGATGTGATAGAAATCACCGAGCGGTTTTTCTGATCGGGCGCCGGACGGCGCGGGGACCGCATAGGGGGGGTCCCATAGGGATGCAGACGGATGAGTGAAGCCAAGCAGATCGATCTACCCAAGCCGCGGGCGCTCGGGCATTTGCGGACGGTGCTGACCGGCCCTTCCGCGCCCAAGCCGACCGAAGACATGATCGACCTGCATCATTTGTGGGGCATCATCCGCCGGCGCGCCAACGTGATCCTCGGCGCCACCATCCTGGGCACCGTGCTGGCGACGATCTTCATCTTCCAGCTGACGCCGCGCTATACCGCCGAGGCGACGGTGATGCTGGAGACGCGCAAGAACCAGATGGTCGACTTCACCAGCCTGATGGCCGGGCTGACCGGCGACCAGAGCGTGGTGCGCAGCGAGATGGAGATCCTGAAATCCCGCGCGCTCGCCGACAAGGTGGCGGAAAAACTCGAAATGGATACCTGGCCCGAATTCAACCCGGCCCTGCGCAAGCCCGGTTTCTTCGAGGCGCTGCTGAGCCCGTTCGGCTGGGTGACGAACGCGATTCGCTCCCTCACTACCTCGTCGTCGGCGGCGGCGCTCAACAATGAGGCGCGGGCCCGCGACCGCAAGGCGGCCGAGGTCAGCCTTCTCATGAACCGGATGGAGATCACCAATGACGGGCGATCCTATCTGATCAAGATCCACGCCCAGTCGACCAACCGCAACGCCGCGGCGCTGATCGCCAACACCTATGTCGATTTCTATCTGCTGGACCAGATCGAGGCGAAGTTCGACGCGGTGAAGCGCGCGACCGGCTGGCTGAACGACCAGCTGGATACGCTGCGCGGGAAGGTCCGCGATTCCGAGCATGCGGTCGAGGTCTACAAGGATCAGAACAACCTGACCCAGACGACCAAGGGCACGACGCTCAGCGAGCAGCAGCTGTCCGAGCTCAACTCTCAGCTGATCCTGGCGACCGCCGACCGGGCGCAGAAGGAAAGCAGCCTGGCGCAGGCCCGCTCCGGCGGTGAGTCCACCGCCGTGAACAATTCCCCGCTGGTCGAGAAGCTGCGTACGGACGAGGCCGACCTCCGGCATAAGAAGGCCGAGCTGTCGAACCGTTATCAGCCGTCCCATCCGACGATGGTCAACCTCCAGTCCCAGATCGACGACATCAAGCGCAAGATCGACGAGGAATCGAGCAAGACGGTGCGCAGCCTGCAAGGCGATGTCGCCGCGGCCCGGGCCAAGGAGAATTCGCTCAAGGAGCAGCTGGCCAGCCTGCAGAAGAGCAACAACCAGGAAGGCAAGCTGGACGTGCAGCTGCGCGAGCTTCAGCGCGAGGCCGACGCCAACAAGCTGCTTTATGAGAACTTCCTGACCAAGTTCAAGCAGACCTCGTCCGAGGAGGATATCCAGCAGGCCGACGCCCGCCTGGTCTCCTCGGCCCTGCCGCCGCGCATCCCGTCCTTCCCCAAGAAGACCGTGCTGATCGGTTTTTCCTTCCTGGTGTCGTTGCTGGTCGGCGCCGCCGCTGCCTTCATCATGGAGCGGCTGGACAACGGCTTCCACAATTCGGACCAGGTCGAAAAGCTGCTCGGCGTCTCCACCCTCGGGCTGGTGCCCGGCATCGTCCGGCAGGAGCTGCCGCAGGACGTGGTGGTGAAGCGCCCGACCTCGCAATATTCCGAGGCGATCCGGTCGATCCGCACGGCGCTGCGCTATTCCGACGTCGACAATCCGCCCAAGGTGGTGCTGATCACCTCCTCGCTGTCGGGCGAGGGCAAGACCGTGTTCGCCACCTCCTTGGCGCGCAGCGTCGCCCGTTCCGGCGGCAAGGCGCTGCTGGTCGATTGCGACCTCAGGCGGCCCAGCGTCGCAAGGCTGCTGAATGTCGAGGGCGAACCCGGCGTGCTCGATATCTTCGCGGAGAATTCCAATCCCGATGCCCTGATCCGCCGCGATGAGGAATCCGGGATGCATTATATCCCGTCCAAGGGCGGCACCGCCAATCCGCAGGACCTGTTGAGCTCGCAGCAGATGCGCGCCTTCCTTGAGCGGATGCGCGGCCGCTACGACCTCATCGTGCTGGACGCGCCGCCGGTTCTGGCCGTGTCCGACCCGATCATCCTGTCGCATTTCGTCGACACCACGATCTATCTGGTGCGCTGGGAGACGACGCCGCGGCCGATCGTGACCGGTGCGGTGAAGATGCTGCGCGCCAACGGCGGCGAAATTGCCGGGGTGGTGCTGTCGCGGGTCAATTCCCGCAAGCACGCGACCTACGGCTATGGCGACAGCGGCTACTATTACGGCCGCTATTCCGCCTATTACGGCGAAAGCCAGTCGTCGCCCCCGACCTGATCGATGCGCTTCAGGCCAAGCCCCCTCGTCGCGCTCAATCTACTGTTCATCGTTCTGATCCTGGCGATCGGCCTGCCCTGCCTGTTCGCCGACGCGGTGCGCCTGCCATCCGAAATCACGATCCGCGAGATCGAGACTGCCCAGCCGGTGTCCGCCGACAGGGATGAAGCCGCGATGGGCCGGCTGAGGCTTGCATCGGTCGCCTCTAACGCAGCCCGCGCCGATCTGGCGCTGGCGATGCTGGCCGGCGCGACCGACCCCGACACGGCTGAATATCGCACTGCCGGCGACCATGCCTCGCGGAAGCTCAGGGCCTATCTCGCCGCATCGCCCGGCGATGCGCGGGCCTGGGCCAACCTGGCGCTGGCCGAGAGGCGGCGGGGAACCAGCGGCGCGGCGGTGGCGCCGTTCAAGATGTCGATTGAGCTCGCGCCCTATTCGGCGGTCGATCTCGCCTGGCGCTGCGGCTTCGGGCTCGACCTCTATTCCGCGCTCGATGAGGATGGCAAGGCGATGCTTGCCCGCCAGTTCCGGCTGGCGATGGACGACGCGCTGGACACCGCGATCAGCGAGGCAGTGGCGCGCGCGGTGTGGGCGCATAACGCCATCCCCCTGGTCTGGGGCTTCGTCGCCGACGACCCGGCCGCCGCCCAGCGCTTCACGAGCATGCTCGCCCGGATTAAATGAAAGTTTCCGGGAAATGAGGGGGCGGGTACTGATCTATCGCCCGGGCTCGCTCGGCGACACGGTGGTGGCGCTGCCGTGCCTCAAGCTGGTCCGCAAGGCCTTCCCCGAGGCCGAGCTTCGCGTTCTCACCCATGCCCCCGTCGCCAGCAGCGCGCCGCCGCTCGCCGCCGTGGTGGAGGGAATGGGTCTGGTCGACGGTTATCTCGAATACCCGGTCCCGCTCACCAATCCCGGCAATGCCTGGCAACTGGCGCGCGCGATCCGGCGCTGGCGGCCGGATATGCTGGTCTATCTCGCGCGCCGCGAAACGCCGGGCCAGGTCCGGCGGGACGCCGCCTTCTTCCGGCTCTGCGGCATCAGGAAGATCATCGGCCTGCCCACAACCCCGGATTTGCTGAAGAACCGCCGCTTGCCCGGCGGCACATTCGAGCGTGAGGCGGAACGGCTGGCGCGCACCGTCGCTCTGTTGGGTGACCTCGACCCGGCCGACCCCACAGCCTTCGACCTCGCTCTCGGCGAAGCCGACCGCGCCTTGCCGCGCCGCCTGATCTCCGAGCGGATCGGCAGGCAGCCGTTCATCGCGGTCAGCATCGGCACGAAGCAGCCGGCGAACGACTGGGGGCTCGGGAACTGGCGCGAACTGTGCGTGCAGCTCTGCCGGCTTTATCCGCACAGGCTGGCCCTGACGGGCGCCGAGGAAGACCGTGCACCATCGGATGCCGTGATCCAAGGGCTGGGCGAGCGGGCGGTCAATCTGTGCGGCCTGAAGGTGCGGGAAAATGCGGCGCTGATCGAGGCCGCGTCGCTGTTCGTCGGCCATGACAGCGGCCCGATGCATTTGGCCGCCGCGGTTGGAACGCCGCTGGCCGCGATCTTCTCCCGCCTGTGGGCGCCGGGCATCTGGTATCCGATGAGCGCCCAGGCCGCGGTGCTGTATCCGCAGGGCGACTCTATCGGCGCGATAACCCCGCCGATGGTCCTGGACGCCATCCGGACGCTGCTGCCCGTCCACAAGCTGGCGGGCGAGCGATGATCCAGCCGCAAGCGCGGATAGATGCGCCCGCGCCGGTCCGCGATGCCGTCCACCGCATCCGGGAGATCGGCCTCGTCGCCGTCCTGGCCTGGGCGCCGTTGCCGTTCGGCAGCGCACGCCCCTGGGCCTGGGACCTGCTTGGCATCCTGGCCCTGGCGCTGCTCGGCCTGTCGGCGGCCTACGAGACGATGCGGCCCAGCCGGGCGGGGATGCTGACGCCGCTGCTGCCGGCGCTGGTCATGGGCGGGCTGGTCATGGGCTGGATCGTGTTCCAGGCGCTGCCCTGGAACCTGTTCGGGTTGCATCACCCGTTATGGGACCGCGCATCGGAGGTGCTGGGCCGGCCGCTCGCAACCTCGCTATCGATCGACCGGGAGGCGTCGCGGGTCCATCTGTTCCGGCTGATGACCTATGCCGCCTTCTTCATCGTCGCCTGGCAGGTCGGCCGGCGGCCGGAGGCGGCGTATCGCCTGCTGCGCGCCTTCGCCGTCATCGCCACCGTCTATGCGCTTTACGGGCTGGTTGAGTTCGTGTCGCCCGATCCGCGCATCTTGTGGTTCATCAAGGAGGCCTACGTCACCGACGTCACCGCCACCTTCGTCAACCGCAACTCCTTCGCCACCTTCGCCGGGCTGGCGGTGATCGCCCATCTGGTGCTGATCGCCGACCTGCTGGCCCGCAAGACCGACATGCGCAGCCGCCGCTCCTTCCTGTTGTCGCTGGCCGACAGTCTGCTGGGCGACGCCAAATGGCTGGTCCTGGGCCTGGTCGTCTGCGGCGGGGCGCTCTTGATGTCGCATTCGCGCGGCGGATTGATCTCGGCGCTGGCCGCCGTCGCGGTGCTGATGGCGCTGATCCTGGCCGCGCCCGCCGCCCGCGCGCCGTGGCGCCTGTGGTTCGCCGGTATCGGCGTTACCGGGCTGGCGCTCGTCGTGGTGCTGACCGGCGCCACCACTTTCGACCGGCTGGATGCGATGTCGAACGATCTCGAGATGCGGCCCAAGATCGCCGCCGCCGTGCTGCGCGCCATCGGCGACAACTGGCCGACCGGCACCGGCTACGGCTCGTTCGGCGACATCTTCCTGCTCTATCAGCCGCTGAACGTCATAGGCAATGTCGGCCTGGCGCATAACGATTATCTGGAGAACGCGCTGGAGCTCGGCGTGCCCGCCGCCGCCCTGCTGGTCGCGGCCGTGCTCTATCTCGCGGGCCTCTGCCTGGTCGGCGTGTTCCGGCGGCGGCGCGACGTGATCTATCCGCTGGCGGGAACGGCGGCGACGGTGATGGTCGGCGTCCATTCCGCCTTCGATTTCAGCCTGCAGATCCCGGCGGTGACCGTGACCTATGCGGTGATGCTGGGCATCGGCGTGGCCCAGTCGACTGGTACGCGGGCTGCTAGGTCGTCACGACCAAATCCTCGGTAGGGCGGCGACGGCTACGACGCGGAATGCACGTGCCCATCGGATGCATGTCGTTAAAGACTTAGCCGCACGTCTGACCAGGTTGTTTCACCAGTCATCGTCGTGACGACAAAGCGAAAATCAGCTTCCGTCAGTGGGAAAGCCCTGATCTCGCCGCCTTTAACGCATCTAACGACATCGAACGGCTGCTTCTGAGTTCCTAGCCGAATATATCGCCATGAGTGGCGCTTGTCGTTTGTAAGCACGACGAGTTTGGCATTCGCGCGGTCATCCTCCGCCTCGAAGCCATAACGGCTAAAACGGGCTGCTTCGCCCGCTTCGAGGGCTTCATGCTCGAAAGGCTCGGATACTAATGATTTAAATAGAACTTCCTCTAGCCGCTCCCAGTTATCGTACTGCTTTCCCTCTTGCCAAGGTATCCGCGCTGCGTCCAGCGCCGGAACCAATGCGCGGCACGCCATCGCGAAATTGGATATTAACGCTGAAATCGGCATCACTGTGCGGTCTACCTCATCAGTCATTCTACGCACCTCAAAATTCCTGGCGCTTCCTGACCGCGCGCATCGGATTGCCGATATAGACCGTCCAGGGCTCCAAATCCGCGAAAGCCACGCCCCGCGCACCCAGCACCGCGCCTTCGCCTAGGGTGACGCCTGGCCCGACGAAAGCCTCCGCTGCCACCCAGGACCGGGCGCCCAGCACGATCGGCGCGGCCTTCAGCTGGAAGTCCGGATCGTCGATATCGTGCGTTCCGGCGCAGAGATGCGCGCCTTGGGAAGCGAGGGCGTAAGGCCCCAGCGTGATCCTGGCCATCGCATAGCAATCGACCCTGGGGCCGATGCAGGCCTGTTCCCCCATTTCCAGATTGGCCGGATACCAGATGCGGGCCGAGGCGGCGATGCGGGCGGTCGGCGCGATCTTCGCCCCGAACAGGCGCAGCAGCATCCGCCGCCAGGGATTGAAGAAGGGCGGCGTCCAAGCGGCGAGCAATCCCCAGGTTACGGCCCAGGCCGCGCGATAGGCGCGGTGACCCAGCCCGAAGGAGGGGCCGCCGTCGGAGGGGCGGTGCGTGGCTGCGTTCAGGATGCTCACGCGCCAGTTTTCCCCAATTCCCGGAAGATTTCGAGGGTTTTGGCGGCGGTCGCATTCATGTCGAAATGTTCTGCGAAGCAGGCGCGGGCTGCGGTGCGCATTTCGTCTCGTTCGGCTTTGCCGAGCGCGAGGTAGGACCGCAGCATGTTGGCGATGCCGGCGACGCTGTCGGTCTCGACCAGCCCGGCGCCCCCGGCTCTTACTTCCCGCCAGATATTGACCTTGTCGGTGATCAGCGCCGGCGTTCCGCAGCCCAGCGCCTCGCCGACGGCGACGCCGAAGCTGTCCTGGTGGGATGGCAGGATGAACGCCTCCGCGCCTTTCAGCGCGCCCCATTTCGCCGGCCCGGTCAGAAGTCCGGGCCAGTGGGTGCGATCGCCCACGCCGAGCCGGTGCGCCAATGCCTGGAGTTCGGTCATCCAGCCGACTTGATCGGGCCCGGCCATAACCAGATCGATATCGGGCGCGACCTCGGCATAGGCGCGGATCAGCAGGTCGCAGCCTTTCTTCGGATGCAGCCGGCCGAGGAACAGGAGGTAGGGCCGGTCGAGGGCAGGCGGCCCCAGATCGCCCGGCGCCGCTCCGCAGCCATAACGCGCGACACGCTCGCGGTAGGGATGGCCCCGGAACTGGCCGCGCGCCAGGATCATTTCCTCCTCGCAGGTGAAGAGGGCGGACCTGGCATGTTCCATCAGCCGGCCGTCGAAGAATGTCCAGAACAGCTGCTTCAGCCAGTGCTTCGCCGGATAGGCCTTGCGGAACCACGGGTCCATCATGCCGTGCGGATAGACGACATAGGGCACGGGGAGCTTCGGCAGGATGCGCGACGATCCGGCGGAGGCGTAGTTCCAGAGGCCATTCACCACCGCGATGTCGTAGTCGCCGGCGTGGCCCTTCAGCCACGGCACCAGATGCGGCGTATAGCCGAAGCGCGACAGCCTGCCCTTGGCTGTACGCACGCCCAACGCATGGAGGGGCAGGGGAAAGTCCTTCAGGAACGGCGCGTCGGGTGGGTCCAGCGTCACCACTTCGCACCGGCAATCGGGCAGGGCCTCGCATTGCCGGATCAGCCCCTCGACCGGCCCGCCGCCAGCCGGATCCACCGAGTGGATGATGTGCAGTATCCTCACGGCTTTTTAAGGTCCGCTTCGTACAGCTTTGCGTCGATCAGGAAGCGGAACCAGAAGGTCTGCAGCACGAAGAAGATCAGCCCTGCTCTGCCGTCGAGGAATCCCAGCCGCAGCACGTAGCGGTAGAAGAACAGCAAGAAGGCGCGCAGGAACCGCGGCGCGGAATTGTACCCGGCCCGTAAGGCCCGCTTCCGCTGCACCGGCGTGCCGCCGGTCAGCCGGGGCACGATCACGCCGGGCCCGGCGGTGCCCTGCCGCAATTCCTCCGCCTCGGCCCCGGCCCAGCGGTTGTGCCGCGCCGTCCATTCGTTCAGCGTCATGCGGACATCGTCGATCATCGGATAGGGCAGGCGCCCCGCCGGTCCGTCGACATAGAAATGCTGGTCGTACCGCCGGTCCTCGCAACGCCCGTGGCCGCGCTTGAACAGCCGCATATGCCAGATCGGATACATGCCCCCGTGCCGGATCGGCCGGCCCAGGAACATCATCAGCCGCGGGATGAAGTACCCGACCTCAGGCCCCGCGAAGCCGCTTTCCTTAAGTTTCAGGATCGCCGCGACCAGCTCGTCGGACAGCCGCTCGTCGGCGTCCAGGTGCAATTCCCAGGGATGGCGGATGGCGACATTGCCGATCGCCCAGTTGCGCTGGGCGCCGTAATTCTCGAACGGGCGGTGATGGAGCTCAGCGCCGGCGGCCTTCGTGATCGCCGGAGTATTGTCGTTCGACCCCGAATCCACCACATGGATGTCGTCAGAAACTAAAGCCGCGCTGGCCAGGGTTGCGCCGAGGGTCGCTTCCGAATCATGGCTCAGGATCACGACGGAGAGGGTCATAAAGCTAACTCGCCCATACGCAGGCGCTTGTCCAGCATCGCCGCTATGGCGCGGCCACCGGCCGCCCGCTATTAACAGCAAACCATGATCCCCCGCCTGTATATCAGCGCTTCGTTGGGCGAAGGTCAGCATGTCGCCCTCGACGGCGACCGGACCCATTACCTCAAGAACGTCATGCGCCGACAGATCGGCGACGAGGTCGGGCTGTTCAACGGCCGCGACGGCGAGTGGCGTGGCCGCATCCGTGCCTATGGCAAGGGCAGCGCCGATGTCGCGCTGGATAGCGAGCGCCGGCCGCAGAAAGCAAGCCCGGACCTGTGGCTCGCCTTCGCGCCGATCAAGCGGCAGCGGATCGACTATCTGGCTGAGAAGGCGACCGAGCTCGGAGTCTCCGTCCTGCTGCCGGTGATGACGCGCCGCGCCGAGGCCGCGCGGGTCAATACCGAGCGCCTGACCAACATCGCCATCGAGGCAGCGGAACAGACCGAACGGCTCGACGTTCCCGAGGTCAGGGAGGCCGTGACGCTCGACAGATTGCTGGCCGATTGGCCCAAGG
>DATBAZ010000513.1:0-3049 GCA_036271255.1 Alphaproteobacteria bacterium | reverse complement strand
CGTCATTGATCCGGAAGTCCATGCCGCGGGTATAGAAGCCCATCGGATAGGGAACGCGGAAGGTATAGAGCTTCGTCCGGTCGGTATCCTTCATCATCAGGACCGAGTCGGAGTTGATCGCCGGGAAGAAGTGCGTGTTCTTGCCCAGACCCATCACGTTGGAGAAGTCGGCCCACTCGGAATAGACGAAGTCGGAGGTTGCTTCCGTGTGATCCAGCTTCGGGCTCGGCAGGTCCCAGAAGGTCCAGCCTTCGGGGCACTGCTGGCCGGTCGCGGTCGGGCCGTTGGTGACCTTGCACTTGCTGCGGTCGAAGCGGCCGATCTGGCCCGACGAGAAGGCAGCCCAGGCGACGTTCGGGTTTTCTTCGACGCCGACGCCGCGGATACCGAAGGCCTTGTACTTACCGTCCACCTTCGGCGGCTGGTAGAACTCGGTCTTGCAGGTCTCCGGCGGGTTCTTGCCGGGGATCATATGGACGATGCCTGACGGGACGTACGGCACGTAGCCGGCCAGCCAGACCGAGCCGTCCTTGGCGGTGGAGGCGCCATAGAGATAGGTGCTGAGCACCGTATCCTTGGTTCCGTCGATTTTCGGCCCGGAGGACCCGGCCTTGGCGCTGGCTTCGAGCGCGTTGCCGCCGCCGGTTTCACCGATATCGCCCGCCAGGGTGAAGGTCGGCTTGTTCCACTGGGTCTTGTCCTGCGTGATCTTGCCGTCGCCGTTGGTGTCCATCACCATCGGGCACCAGCCGGTCGCCTTGGCCGGATCGTGGGTCTCGTCCCACACCTTGAGGTTGATCCACGACACGGCCTGCGTGTCGCCGCTCATATACAGGATGTGGTTGCTGTCGTCGGTGAAGCCGGAATGGTTGCCGCCGGTGCACATCGGAATGACAGTGACCTTCTTCGTCGCCGGATCGTAGACCGGCAGCGCGGAGGCCTTGCTGTACATGCCGCCGTTCATGTCCTTGGTCAGCGGGAACAGCTTGGACGAGGGCACCGAACCGTCGGAGCACCAGGCCGGAGCCGGACCGTCGCGATAGATCGACGGCATCCATACGCGGCCCTTATAGTCGATCTCGTCGGCGTGCACGCCGGCATCGGCATTATGCGCCGCGCCGTCCATGCCGGGGATGTCGACCTTGGTGGCCTCATGCGTCTTCGGATCGAGGATTTCCAAAGTGCCGTGCAAGGTGCCCATGCCGTAGATCGGCCCGCCCGCATTGACCTTCGGGTCCCAGCGATAGGACGACGCCTGATCGTGGATAAAGCGGCCCTGACCCCAATCCTGGATCGTCAGCACGACGTTCCGCTCGACGCCTTCGGGGCGCGGCGGAACCGGCGGCAGGGCGCCGGCGGCGATCTTGTCGGTCCATTCGGCATACATCTTCAGGCCCCGCTCCTTGCCGAAGTGGGCCATGTTGTTCTGCATCTGGCTGGACAGGCTCTTGCCGTTATTGCCGATGGCCGGGTCGCCGTCGGCGCGGGCCATCTGGATGCGCTGGCCCCAACCCTCGACCGAGCTGCCGCCGGTCAGCAGGGTGCGGGTCGTCTTGTCACCCAGCTGGTGGCAGAACATGCACTGCTCTTTCATGTTCTCGAGCCAGTGCTGCTGGGTCACCATCATCGGCGAGATGCCGTTGCCGGTGGCGCCGGTGCCGGGGAAATCGGTCGCCGCCGGCGGCTGCAGCAGCGAGTACCAATAGGCGGCCGGGTAATATTCGGCGGCGTCCTTCGGGCTCGGCGCGACGACGGCCTTCAGATCGGCGTTCTTGCCGGCTTCGACATCGACCGGGTCCGAATCGACGAGGCCGTAGCCGCGGACCCAGACCTTGTACTTCGCCTTCGGCAGATCGGGGATCAGGTACTGACCCTTGTCGTCGGTGACGACGATCTTGATGAAGCGGGTGGGCAGATCCTTCGTCTCGGCGATCACCCAGACGCCGGCCTCAGGGCCCTTGGCGCTGGTGACCGTGCCGCCGATATCGTCGCCGCTGTTCTTCACCGCTTCGGCCGCATAGGCCTGCGGTACAGCGGCCCCTGCCGCCAACAGGAATGTCGACGCGAAAAGCGCCGCCACAAATTGCTTTTTCATCTAAATCCTCCCCTGAGATGCGATCACATATATCCTGCTTTATCCCGTGAGGCTACACCCAGTTGCATCATCGCAGCGCAGCGTTTCCGCGCCGGCAAGCCCCGCCGTTACGCCGGCGCGCCGCTTATGTGCTAAGAGCGAACAGCCCGTCCGGTCTTCATATTCAGCGCGGGGCGGTTCGGCAATCTGTTGAGTGAGCCTCATGAGGAAAACAGCGCAAAAAATCCCGGCGACGGGCCGCGATGGACCGCGGATGCTGAAGCCGGGCGAGGGGCCTTATGCTGAGGTCAATTTGCTCGACCCCGACCACAAGGGCATCGCGTCCTACGAGATCGTTCCCGGCGCCACGACCCGGCTGACCCCGCATGTGCGCCGGCTGACCGCGCCCAATCCGGGCTACATGACCGGCCCCGGCACCAACTCCTACCTCATCGGGCCGGAGGACGGCGATATCGCGGTCATCGATCCGGGGCCGCTGCTGGACGACCATGTCGCCGCTTTGATGGCCGCGCCCGGGCGGATCCGCTGGATATTCACCACCCATACGCATCCCGACCACTCGCCCGCCGCCGCGGTCATCCAGGCCAAGACCGGGGCCACGGTCCACGGCATGCCGGCGCCCACCGTCGGGCTGCATCAGGATCAGAGCTTCATGCCCGATATCGTGCCGGCGAACGGCGACAGCTTCGCCTTGCCCGGCTGCACGCTGACCGCCGTCCATACGCCGGGCCATGCTTCCAACCATCTCTGCTATCTGCTGGAGGAGGATCGGCTGCTCTTCACCGGCGATCATGTGATGCAGGGCTCAACCGTGGTGATCAATCCGCCCGACGGGTCGATGACGCGCTATATCGAGTCGCTGAGGACGATCCGTGGGCAGGGCATCCGATATTTCGCACCCGGTCACGGCTTCCTGATCGGCGCGCCCGACGACATGATCGAGCTGCTGATCCG
>DATBAZ010000512.1:0-4750 GCA_036271255.1 Alphaproteobacteria bacterium | reverse complement strand
TAGCCGTAGCGCACCTCGCGCAAGCCGACCGCGCCGGCCATGTCCTGTAGCTCGCAGTCGCCGTTGGCGGCGCAGGTCAGGCAGTCGAGCGGGTGGTCGGAGATGTAGAGCTCCATCACCCCCTTGCGCAGTTTTTTCAGCTGCTGCGTCTGGGTGCGCACCACCATGCCCTCGGCGACCGGCGTGGTGCAGGAGGCGGGTGTGCCGCCGCGGCCCTCGACCTCGACCAGGCACAGGCGGCAGGAGCCGAAGGCGTCGACGGAATCGGTGGCGCACAGCTTCGGCACCTGAACGCCGGCCTCCATGGCCGCGCGCATCAGCGAGGTGCCTTCCGGCACGGTCACCGGCTTGCCGTCGATCGTCAGCGTGATTGTCTTGGCGGATTGGGCCGCCGGGGTGCCGTAGTCGGTTTCGTGGATCAGTCCCATTGGTTGCTCCTCACGCCGCCTGCGCCGGCAGGCGTGTCGTGAAATCTTCCGGAAAGAACCTGATCGCGCTCATGACCGGATAGGGGGTGAACCCGCCCAGCGCGCACAGCGATCCGAACTTCAGCGTGTTGCAGAGATCTTCGATCAGCACGGTGTTTGCGGCGACCCGCTCCCCGGCGGCGATCTTGTCCAGCACCTCGACGCCCCGGGTCGAGCCGATGCGGCAGGGCGTGCACTTGCCGCAGGATTCGATCGCGCAGAACTCCATCGCGAAACGAGCCTGGCGCAGCATATCGACCGTGTCGTCGAACACGACGATGCCGCCATGGCCGATCAGCCCGTCGCGGCCGGCGAAGGCCTCATAGTCGAACGGCGTGTCGAACAGGTCGCGCGGGAAGTACGCGCCCAACGGCCCGCCGACCTGCACCGCGCGCACCGGCCGGCCGGTGGCCGTGCCGCCGCCGATCCCGTCGACCAGCTCGCCCAGGGTGATGCCGAAGGCGGTTTCGAATAGCCCGCCGTGACGGATATTGCCGGCCAGCTGGATCGGCATCGTGCCGCGTGACCGGCCCATGCCGAAATCGCGGTAATGGGCGGCGCCCTCGGCCATGACGATGGGCACGGTGGCGAGCGAGATCACGTTATTGATGACGGTCGGCCTGCCGAACAGGCCCTTGATCGCCGGCAAAGGCGGCTTGGCACGGACTTGGCCGCGCCTGCCCTCCAGGCTCTCCAGCAGCGAGGTTTCCTCGCCGCAGACATAGGCGCCGGCGCCGACGCGGACCTCGAGGGCGAAATCGCCCAGGCAGCCGGCTTCGCGGGCGATGCCGATGGCGGTCCGCATCGTCTCGACCGCGTACGGATATTCGGAGCGGATATAGATGAAGCCCTCGGTCGCGCCGGTGGCGAGGCCGGCGATGGCCATGCCCTCGATCAGGACGAACGGGTCGCCCTCCATGATCATCCGGTCGGCGAAGGTGCCGGAATCGCCCTCGTCGGCATTGCAGACGATGTATTTCCGCTCGGCCGGCGTATCGAGCACGGTCTTCCATTTGATGCCGGTCGGGAAGCCGGCGCCGCCGCGGCCGCGCAGGCCGGACTGGGTGACCTCCTCGACGATGGCGGCGGGTTGCATCGCCCGCGCCCGCGCCAACCCCTTGAAGCCGCCGTGGGCGCGGTAATCGTCCAGCGACAGCGGATCGACGATGCCGCAGCGGGCGAAGGTGAGGCGGGTCTGGCGCTTCAAGAACGGGATGTCCTCGGGCTTGCCGAGGCGCAGTGCATGCTCGCCGCCGTCCATCACGCCGGCGGCGATCAGGCCCTCGACATCCTCGGCGGCGACCGGCCCGTAGGCGATGCGGCCCTCCGGCGTCTCGACCTCGATCATCGGCTCCAGCCAGACCAGGCCACGCGAGCCGGTGCGGACGGCCTGGATGCCATGCGCTGCGAAGGCCCCGGCGACCTCATCGGCGCCGACCGCGACGGCGGCGGAATCCTTGGGGATATAAAGTCGAGCGCTCACAGTGCTGCCTCGATCATCCTGTCGAGCCGCGCCTCGGTGAGGCGCCCGACCGGCCTGCCGTCGATCATCGCCGATGGCGCGGTGGCGCAAAGGCCTAGGCAATAGACCGGGTCGAGCGTCACCCGCCCGTCCCGGGTCGTCTCGCCCCAACCGACGCCCAGCCTGGCGCAGGCGTGCGCGCCGAGCCCATCCGCGCCCATCGATTGACAGGCCTCGGCCCGGCACAGCTTCAGCACATGCCGGCCCGGCGGAGCGCGGCGGAAATCGTGATAGAAGGTGACGACGCCGTGCATCTCGGCCCGCGTCAGGTTCAGCGCATCGGCGATCATCGGCACCGCCGCCTCCGGCACGCAGCCGAAGACGTCCTGCAGGGCATGAAGTATAGGCAGCGCCGCGCCGGCTGCACCGGCATGCGCGGCGATGATCTCCCGCGCCCGCTGCTCCTCCCAGGCCTCGAACGGCATGTTCGCCTCGATAGAATATCACAATCGTTCTTTCGATGAATCTGGGCGCAAGTGCGCTGTTAATCAATGCGGCCATTCCGTTGATCGATAGAGGATATCTATCGTCCTAAAGCCTGTTCAATCGATACCCGCCGTTTGCGCTGCCAATCGAGCAGGGGCTCGATCCAGATATCGTGGCGTCATCGATATTAAAATATTTGTTAATATTGCGATGATGTTCGCCTGAGGAGGTAATCCCCATCTTCCTGAAGTTCTGTAGCCAATCCAGCGTGCGGTCTGTCTGTATTCCCCGATGGGCCGACATGCTTGATCGCCGCGAGTACTCACCAGGGACTCTTAACAGTGTTCGCTTCTTTTTTCCCGCGGTCCCGATTTTTCCTGGTGTCGGTTGTGGCCTGGGTCGCGTTGACGGTTGCGCTCTGGATTTTTGCGGCCAAGGAGTGGGGCCTGTTCATCGGCCTGCCGCAGGCGCCTTCTGGCCAGCCGCCAATTGTCGGCGTTTCCATATTCTGGTCGAAGCCGTTCCTGTGGTTCTATCTCTATTATCTAGGCGCGGTCGGGATGTTCGCCACCTTCTGGCAGCTTTATGCCCCACATCCGTGGAATCGCTGGTCGATTTGGGGGTCGGCCCTGATCGTGTTCGTGACCTATGTACAGGTCCAGGTCAGCGTCGCCGTCAATGTATGGTACGGCCCCTTCTATGACCTCGTGCAGAAGGCACTCGCCGGCACCGGGCATGTGACCTTGGCGCAGTTCTACCTGCAACTCCTCACGTTCGCGGATATTGCTTTCGTGGCGGTGACGGTCGGCGTGCTGACCCGCTTCTTCGTCAGCCACTATGTCTTTCGCTGGCGAACGGCGATGAATGACTATTACCTGTCGCATTGGCCGACACTGCGCGGGACCGAGGGGGCTTCCCAGCGCATTCAAGAAGACACGATGCGGTTCTCCAGCACCGTGGAGGACCTCGGTGTAAGCCTGATCAATTCAATTTTGACCCTGGTCGCGTTCCTGCCCGTGCTGATGAGGCTATCGGTCGGCGTGACAGAGTTGCCCTTTTTTGGTCCCGTACCCCACGCCTTGGTTGTCGTCGCAATAGTCTGGTCGATGTTCGGCACGGCCTTCCTGGCCATGATCGGCATCAAGCTGCCGGGGCTGGAATTCCGAAATCAGCGCGTGGAGGCAGCCTTTCGGAAGGAACTGGTCTATGGTGAGGACGATTCCACGCGCGCGCAGCCGCCGACCGTAAAGCGGCTATTTGCCGATGTTCGACGGAATTATTTTAGATTGTATTTTCATTATATGTATTTCAACATTGGCAGGATATTTTATATTCAGGTTGATAATATATTTCCCTATATTGTCTTGGCGCCGACGATCGTAGCGGGAAAGATTACGCTCGGACTTTTGAATCAGATATTGAATGCTTTTGACCAGGTGCGGTCGTCGTTTCAGTACCTGGTCAACTCATGGACCACGATAGTGGAATTGTTGTCGGTCTATAAGCGCCTGCGCAGCTTCGAGACTGCGATCGGGCCAGACGGCGCCGGCGCGATGAATGCGCGATTTCCGCACCAATCCGCCGAACTCCGTCGGCCCGGCTGTTCAACCACCTGACAGAAGCGGTCGAACGTGGCTGAGATGGTCTGCCTGCAGCATAACCACCTGGATGACAGCGTGTTTATTCAGCTTCCAATTTCGTCGCGACTTCCAGCGCCTCGGCGATCAGGGCGGCGGCGAGGGGAGAGGTCACTTCCCGGTTGGGCACGACCAGGCCGACCGTATGGACGGCCGTGGGGTCGACGATGGGAATGGCGCGGGTAACTTCGTCCAGGCCCAGTGTCTCGGCCAGGCGGATCGGCATCACCGTCGCCCATTGCCGGGTGCGGATATGGGAGAACAGCACGATCATAGAATTGGATTCCAGGGTCGGCGCCAGATGCTCATGACCGGCCTGGGCCAAGAGGCTGTCGATGATGCGGCGGTTCTGCATGTCGGGGGTCAGCAGGCAGAGCGGCACCTGGCCGACCTCCGCCCAGGTCACCTGCTCGCGGTAGCCGAGCGGGCTTTCCGCCGCGGTCAGCAGGCAATAGGCCTCGGAATAGAGGGGTACGGTGCGCACCCGGCCTAAGGGCTCATTGTCGAGATAGGTGATACCCGCATCGACCTCGAGATTTTCGAGCTGGCGCAGCGTCTCGACCGAGGTGCGAGAATAGATGGTGAAGCGCACGCCGGGATGCTTGGCGCGATAGGGGGTGGTCAGGGCCGATACCATGGCGAGCGCGGTCGGGATCACCGCGATCCGCAGATGCCCGACCAGGTCGCCGCGCTTCAGC
>DATBAZ010000511.1:0-5033 GCA_036271255.1 Alphaproteobacteria bacterium | reverse complement strand
CATGGCGGCGGAAGACAAGGAGGTCCGCTGCATTGTGCTGAAGGCCAACGGCCCGCATTTCTCGGCCGGGCACGACATCGCCCGCGACGAGACCTATGCCGCCAAGGTGGCCGAGGCTCTGGGCGACGTCGATACGCGCGGCCTGATGCAGCTCCATACCTGGGAGGGGAAATATTATCTCGGCTTCTGCCGCAAATGGCGCGACATCAACAAGCCGTCGATCGCCGCAGTCCAGGGCGCCTGTATCGCCGCCGGGCTGATGCTGGCCTGGCCGTGCGACCTGATCATCGCCGCCGAAAACGCGAAGTTCTCAGACCCGGTCGCGCTGATGGGCATCGGCGGCGTCGAATATCACGGCCACACCTGGGAGTTCGGGGCGCGCAAGGCCAAGGAGATGCTGTTCACCGCCAGTTCGATCACGGCGGAAGAGGCGCGGCAGCTCGGCATGGTCAACAAGGTCGTGCCGCTGGAAAGCCTTGAAGACGAGGCGATGGCGATGGCCAACAAGATCGCCCAGATGCACCCCTTCGCGCTGGCCATGGCCAAGCGGGCGGTCAACCAGACGCTCGACGTCATGGGCCAATATGCCGCGCTGCAGTCTGTTTTCGACATCCACCAGCTCGGCCATGGTAGCGCGCTCGCCCAGTGCGGCGAGGCCGTCGTCATGGGCCTCGACGGGCTCAAGGTGGCGAACAAGTCGAACAAATAGGGCCTTATGACTTACTGCGTCGGTCTCTCTCTCAAGGACGGGATGGTCCTCCTGTCCGATACGCGCACCAATGCGGGTGTCGACAACATCTCGACCTTCAACAAGATGCATGTCTTCGAGAAGAAGGGAGACCGGGTCATCGTGCTGCTGGCGGCGGGCAATCTCGCCTCCACCCAGGCGGTGGTGAACCTCCTGAACGAGGGGATCGAGATCGACGGGCGGGTCCGTACCCTGTTCACGGTGAAGACGATGTTCCGCGCGGCCGAGCTGGTCGGCGCGGCCATCCGCCGGGTGTGGGAGACGGACGGCAAGTCGATGGAGGACCATCACGTCTCCTTCGACGTGTCGTTCCTGCTGGGCGGCCAGATCAAGAACGGCAAGCTGTCCATGTTCGAGGTCTATTCCGCCGGCAATTTCATCGAGGCGACTGCCGACACGCCCTATTTCCAGATCGGCGAGCACAAATACGGCAAGCCGATCCTGGACCGCACAGCCAAGTTCGACACCGATCTCTATGATGGGGTGAAGCTCGCGCTGGTGTCGATGGATTCCACGCTGCGCTCCAACCTCTCGGTCGGCCTGCCGATCGACCTCATGGTCTATCGCAAGGACGCGCTGGAGATCGAGCTCCGCCGCCGCATCACCGACACCGACCCCTATTTCAAGATGTTGCGCGAACGCTGGTCCGCGGCGCTCCGCGAAGCCTACCGCACCATCCCGCGCCCGGACTGGGAAGCGGAGAAGGCGGGCTGATTTCCTAAGGGCGCCCATGCCCATTGGTGGTTAGAGATATTCGTCGGCCGAGCCTGCCGAATACATGAAAATTCATGCAGCGTGAGCGGGACACTTTCTCTCGCCCAATAAAACCGCAATGAATGCAGCAAAAAGAAAGCGGTTTCCCGCTCGCGGGCGATTGGCTTGTGTAAACCCGTGGAATATAATCACTAAGTCTATGCGTATATTATACAAATTGCGGGCTTAGCACCTATCGCGGTGTTCGTCGGCTGACCGACTGTGAACTTCGCGCGATCCGCCCGGACACGATTTCCCCGTTCTTGCGCTTGCACGCCCATGGCGGTGGCAAGATATCGCCGATTCACGGGCAAAAACTGTTAGTCTGCGCGTGCACATGTACCGAAAACACGGTATAAGCGCGTGAATAAATAGTATTTCTATAGTTATAGTATAACAGACCGGCTCATTGCCCCAGGCCGGCATTCAGGACTTTCGCGTCCGCGCGCGGCGGACGCCCCAGAAGCAGGGAGTCGCAATGACGATCTCTACGATCAGCAACTCGAGCGTCACCGGCCAAACCGTTACCAGCGGGAACGAGCTGATCGTCGTGAAAAACGGCATCGCCGACAATACCCAGGTCAAATCGGGCGGCACGGTCTTGGTCTCGTCGGGCGGCCTCGTCGATCTGACAACCGTCTCCGTCGGCGGCACCCAGACGATCCTGTCCAGCGGCATCGACAGCGGGTCGATTGTCGAGGGGGCCGAATACGTATCCTCCGGCGGCGTCGCCAAAGGCGACAGTGTCCTCGTCGGATCGATGACGGTGCTCTCCAGCGGCCTGGCGAGCGGCACGCAGGTCCAGGGCGGCGGCGTGGTGATCGTCTCCTCCGGCGGCGTCGCCAGCGCCACCAACCTGCTGGTCGCTTCTCAGGTCGTGATATCCGGCAGCGCCGTCGGCACCATCGTCAAGAGCAACGCTTTCGAGATCGTGTCGTCGGGCGGCACGACGCTGTCGGCTTCGATCTCGAACGGCGGCAGGGAAATCGTGTCCTCCGGCGGTGTCGCCAGCGCAATCACCGTCAACAACGGCGGCGAGATCGACCTGGCCGGCGGCAGCGCGGCCGGCCTCACGGTCAACAGCGGCGGGCGGATCGCCATCGTCTCCGGGGCAACCGCCAGCGGACTTGGCGTCACCACGGGCGCGACCTTGACCGTATCGTCGGGCAGCACGGCCCAGGCCGCGACGATTTCCAGCGGCGGCCTCGAGATCGTCGCTGGCAGCGGCACCGACAGCGGCACGACCGTCTTGTCGAGCGGCACGCTGACCGTCTCCAGCGGCGGCCTCGCCACCGGCACGATCGTATCCAGCGGCGGGGCTGAGATCGCCTCCTCCGGCGGCGTGGTCAGCGGCGCGCAAGTCAGGTCGGGCGGCGTGTTGACCGTGCTGACCGGCGGCACGGCCTCGGCCGGGACCATTTCCAACGGTGGGTCGGAGACGGTGTCCAGCGGCGGCGTCGCCACCGGCACAACCGTGCTCTCCGGCGGTGTGCTGACCGTTCTGACCGGCGGCACGGCCTCGGCCGGGACCATTTCCAACGGCGGGTCGGAGACGGTGTCCAGTGGCGGCGTCGACAGCGGCTCTACCGTGCTGTCCGGCGGTGTGCTGACCGTCGCCGGCAGCGGCACGGCTTCGGCCACGATTATTTCCAGCGGCGGCCATGAGATCGCATCCGCCGGCGGCGTGGTCAGTGGCGCGGTGGTCAAGTCGGGCGGCGAGTTCGACTATGCAGGCGGTAGTGCGGTCGGGCTCACCGTCTCCAGCGGCGGGCGGATCGGGCTCCTCTCCGGCGTCTCATCCGTCGGCGCGACAATTGCCGGCGGGATCATCCTGGTCGTGTCGTCGGGGGCCACGGCTTCGGGTACTGTGATCTCCAGCGGCGGCGAGGAGATCGTGTCGACCGGCGGGCTGGAGAGCGGGGCGACGATATCGTCGGGCGGCACGCTGATGGTCGCCAACGGCGGCACCCTCCAGGGCGTGACCTTGGGCGCCGGCGGCACGATCGATTTCGCCACCAACGGCGTCGATTCCAACTTCGTCACCAATAACGGCACGCTGACGATTTCCGGTGGCGCGACGATTTATGGCGACGGCGACGGCCTCAGACTTTCGGGCACCGGGCCGATCGTCAATTCCGGCACGATCTCAGGCGCGCTGGACGGGATCCGGCTGCTGGTCGGCGGCACCGTCACCAACGCCGTCGGCGGCACCATCGCCGGCAAATATTTCGGCATCGAGGTCTTCCCCACGAGCGGGTCCGCCGACCTCGGAGAGCCTACGACGGTCATCAATTCCGGCGTCATCGCGGAGACATTCAGCGGCGGGGGCGCGTCATTCTACGCCGTGGGCCTCCGGTATGGCGGTTTCGTCAGCAACGCGGCCGGCGGCACGATCGCGGGCGCCGCCGGCGCGGTCTATGTCAGCGCCGCTACCGGCACCGTAATCAATGCCGGGCTGATCTCGGGCGCATTGGATCGCGGGGTCTACCTCGCAGACGGCGGCACGGTCATCAATGAGTCGGGCGGCACCATCGCTGGCAACCTTACCGGCATCGCCGTATTCTACGATGCCGGCACGATCGACAATGCCGGCCTTGTCAACGCGACGGCGGGGGCCGGCGTTTACCTGAAGGCCGGCGGCTCGGTAACGAATGAAGCCGGCGGCTTCATCGGCGGCAAATATTACGGCGTCGATATCGCCAACGCCGCCGGGACGGTCCTCAATTCCGGTTTCATCACGCAGACTTTCAGCGGTTACTTGGCCAGCGGGCACGGAGGCCCCTATGGGGTGAATCTCCGGGATGGCGGTCTGGTGAGCAACGCGGCCGGCGGCACGATCGCAGGCGCCGACGGCGGGGTGCTAATCAACGGCGCCATCGGCACGGTGATCAACGCCGGACTGATCAAAGGCGCGGGAGGATACCCATACGCCGACGGCGTCGATCTCCACGCCGGCGGCTCGATCACCAACGCGGTCGGCGGCACGATTTACGGATATTATGCCGGCGTTCAGGCCCACGTCGCTGTCTCCACCGTGATCAACGCGGGGACGATCACGGGGGCGAAGGGTAACGGTGTCGATCTCATTGGAGGTGGTTCGCTCACCAACGAATCCGGGGCGGTGATTTCGGGAGGAAACGACGGAATCCACACCGGTCAAAATGCTACGATCGACAATGCCGGCGCCATCACCGCGACAGCGGCGAGTGGCATTTTCCTGGATGTGGGTGGGTCGGTCACCAATGAAGCCGGTGGCTTCATCAGCGGCAAATATTACGGCGTCAATATCGCCAACACCGCCGGTACGGTCATCAATTCCGGCGTCATTACGCAGACCTTCAGCGGTACCGTAGCGCCTGGCGGGTACGCCTATGCGGTGAACCTCGCTGGCGGTGGTTTCGTCAGCAACGCGGCCGGTGGCACGATCGCGGGCGCCTATGCCGGAATTGAGATCCAAAATGGCGCAGGCACCGTGATCAATGCGGGGCTGATCGCGGAAACGGGAAGCGGTGACAATGTAGGCATCTATCTC
>DATBAZ010000510.1:0-3374 GCA_036271255.1 Alphaproteobacteria bacterium | reverse complement strand
GTTTCGTTGCTGGTCGTGGTGACGATCAATCCCGGTGTCAGCAGCGTCAAATCCTTGATGTCCTTGATGCCGATATCCTGCAGCAGGGCGCGGTTTATCGTGGTCACGACAATGGGAACGTTCTGCAGGCTTTGCGTCCGCTTCTGCGCGGTGACGACGATCTCGTCCACCGTATGCGGCGGATTAGCCTGAGCCGGCGCATCGGCCGGGGCGCTCTGCCCCAATGCCGGTAAAGTAACCGGAAGGGAAAGTGTTAAGGACGCGGCAATTGTCGCCGCAACAAGGCGCAGACTCATCGGTCTTCCTCCCTTGCGTGGAGCGATTCGATCGTCCGCCCCATCAGTATCCGGCGATTAAACCGCAAATTTCCGGGCAGTTCCATAGTCTTGAGAGGACGCTTCGATTTGAGTCGCCGTTCATAATTGCAACAGGTGGTTCGGCAGGCCGCGCCGCCCGCTCGCTACGTCCTGTTTGACGGCGCAGGAAAGCCGTTGTCATCTGCATTTCCGGATTCGAGGAGATATTGAGTATGGCGAGCGACGCGATTGAGATTTCGCACTTCGTGAACGGCCAGCGCCGGCCTGGGCAGTCGGGGCGGTTCAGCGATGTCTACAACCCCGCCAGCGGCGAGGTCACCGGCCGGGCGCCTCTCGCCTCGGCCGCCGAGGTCGGGGCCGCCGTGGATGCCGCGGCTGCCGCTTTTCCGGCCTGGGCCGCGACGCCGCCGCATATGCGCGCCCGGGTGCTGTTCCGCTTTCGCGACCTGGTGGAGCGCGAGAGCGACCGGCTGGCCGCGATCATCACGGCTGAGCACGGCAAGGTGCTGTCGGACGCCAAGGGCGAGGTGACGCGCGGGCTGGAGGTGGTCGAGTTCGCCTGCGGCATCCCGCAGATGCTGAAGGGCGACTATAGCGAGGCCGTCGGGCGCGGCATCGACGCCGTGTCGCTGCGCCAGCCGCTGGGCGTCGTCGCCGGCATCACCCCGTTCAACTTCCCGGCCATGGTGCCGATGTGGATGTTCCCGGTCGCCATCGCCTGCGGCAACACATTCATCTGCAAGCCGTCCGAGCGCGACCCGTCGCTGGCCGTGGAGCTGGCGCAACTGCTGACCGAGGCCGGCCTGCCCGCCGGCGTGTTCAATGTCGTCCACGGCGACAAGACGGCGGTCGATGCTCTGCTCGACCATGCGGGGGTCCAGGCGATCAGCTTCGTCGGCTCGACCCCGATCGCCCAATATGTCTATACGCGCGGCACCGCCGCCGGTAAGCGGGTTCAGGCTCTGGGCGGGGCCAAGAACCACATGGTGGTGATGCCGGACGCCGATCTCGACCAGGCGGCGGACGCGCTGATCGGCGCGGCCTACGGCTCGGCCGGCGAGCGCTGCATGGCGATCTCGGTCGCCGTGCCGGTGGGTGAGGGGACGGCGTCGGCGCTGATCGAACGGCTGGTGCCCAAGGTGCGCGCGCTCAAGGTCGGCCCCGGCACGGACCCGGAGGCCGAGATGGGCCCGCTGGTCACCGGCGCGCATCGCGACAAGGTCGCCGCCTATATCGACCAGGGCATCGCCGAAGGCGCCGAGCTGCTGGTCGACGGGCGGGACTTAAGCCTCCAGGGCTATGAGAACGGCTTCTTCCTGGGCGGCACCCTGTTCGACCGGGTGACGCCGGACATGCGTATCTACAAGGAGGAGATTTTCGGCCCGGTCCTCTCGGTGGTGCGGGCCGACACGTTCGACACGGCGCTGGACCTCGTGAACAAGCACGAATTCGGCAACGGCACCGCCATTTTCACCCGCGACGGCGATACCGCGCGGACCTTCCTGTCCCAGGTGCAGGCCGGCATGGTCGGGGTCAATGTGCCGATCCCGGTGCCGATGGCCTTTCATTCCTTCGGCGGCTGGAAGAGCTCGCTGTTCGGCGACCATCATATCCACGGGCCCGAGGGGGTGCGCTTCTACACCCGCCTCAAGACCGCCACCATCCGCTGGCCGACCGGCATCCGCGCCGGGGCCGAATTCGTCATGCCGACGATGAAGTAGTCGTGGAGCACGACAGGCGTTTCGCTCGCTTCACGTCATTGAGAGCGAAGCGAAGCAATCAAGGGCCTTATCGATCAGTGTCGGGCTAGCGGCTCTGGATTGCCGCGTCGCTGCGCTCCTCGCAATGACGGTTGAGTGGGCGAAGCCAATCCCACAATTCCTACGCCACCAGTTCCGGGATGCTCTTGCTGGTCTGCATCGACCCTGAGCCCCAGCGATCGACGGAGACCCCCATGATCTGCTGCACGGTCAGGCCGACGCGCGAGATCGGGTCGCCGTTGCCCGCGATATGGATGCCGGTCTTCACCTTCCCGCCGGCCTTGCCCGCGATCATGATCGGAATGCCGATGACCGAATGGGTCTTGGCCAGCTGCGTGTCGGACTGGGCGAACACCATCGTATTGTCCAGCAGGGTGCCGTCGCCCTCGCGGATCGAGGTCATGACCTCCAGGAACGTGCCCCAGGCTTCCATGCTGCGCTCGACGAACCACGTCGCCTGCGGCTGATAGCCGAGCTTCGGGTCGATCTGCTCCTCATGGGTCAGCGAATGATGCGTGGTCGAGCTGCCGCTGCGCCGCAGATTCGAGGCGGAGTCCGAGAAGACGACGTTGAACACCTTGGTCTGGTTGCAGGCCAGCGCCATCGCCAGCAGCTCGGCCATCAGCCTGTGGTTGCGGATCGCCATCTCGATATCGGTGCCGATCGGCGTCTCCTGCGGCGCCTTGGGCACCGAACAGGCCTCAGCCGGCGGCGGCTTCTGCAGCTGCAGCTGCAACTGCTGCTCCATCTGGCGCACCGAGGTGAAATACTGATCAAGCCGCGTCCGGTCCGCGGCGCCTAAGTTCTTCTCGAACCGGTCGCGATGATCCTTGATCGCCGACAGCACGCTCTGCCGCAGCATGATGCGCGGATCGGGCTTGAAGTCGGCCGCATTGGGGTCCTGGAATTCCGGCCCGAAGATGCGGGTATAGAGCGCCAGCGGCGACACCTCGCTGGGGTTGGTGACGTTGGCGCTGCGCATCGAATAGCTGTTCTTCGGGTCGCCGGTCGCCGTCATCTCTAGCGACCGAAACCTTGTATCGGTGCCCATCACGTCCCCGACCAGTATGTCGATGGTCGGCGCCGTGACCTCCCCGGCCTTGTCGGGCGCGCTGCCGGTGCGGACCGAGATGTTGCCGCTGCTGTGCGGGAAATTGGAGCGCCCGTCGAGCAGCGCCTGGAAGCCGCTGAGCACCGTCACCTGCTGCTTGAACGGCTCGATCGGTTTCAGCTCGACCGGAATGTCGTAGTTCGCGCCCAGCGTCTTGGGCACCCAGCGCTCCGGCGTCATGCCGCA
>DATBAZ010000509.1:0-8116 GCA_036271255.1 Alphaproteobacteria bacterium | reverse complement strand
GAACTCGTCCTCTCCGGCGGCACGGAAAGCGGTGCGGTGATCGATAGCGGCGGGATATTGATCGTCCTGCCCGGCGGATCCGACACCTCGATCACGAGCAACAGCGGGGCGACGTTTCTGTCGGGGGGCGCCGTGCTACTGACCTCCGGGACGCGGGCGCTTGGCGCCGCCGTAACCATGACCGGCTTGGGGGTGAGCACGGGCGAAAGCGCTACCGTCTTTGCCGGCGGCATCGCCAACGGCACGATCATCAGCGCCGGCGGCACGCAGATCGTCTCGTCGGCCGGCCTAGCCTCCGCCACGACCGTCAGCGCCGGCGGCAGCCAAACGGTCAGCACGGGCGGCTCTTCAATCAGCGCGACCGTGAGCAGCGGCGGCTCCGAAATCGTCTCCTCCGGCGGCATCGACAGCGCCACGATCGTCAGTGCCGGCGGCAGCCAGACCGTCAGCACGCAGGGTTCGTCCGTCAGCGCAACCATCAGCAGCGGCGGTTCCGAAATCGTGTCCTCCGGTGGCGTGGCCACCAGCACCACGATCAGCAGCGGCGGGGCCCTGACAGTCAGCACGCATGGCTCGTCCGTCAACGCAACCATCAGCAGCGGCAGTATTGAGACGGTCAGGTCCGGCGGCATAGCCAGCGGCACGGTTCTGAGCAGCGGCGGCATGCTGGTTCTGTCCGGTGGAACCGCGTCCGGCACCGCATTCATGGCCGGCGGCACGCTCGATCTGGTCGCGGTCGGGTTCGATGCCGGCGGCACGGCGGACCTCAATTCCGTCACCGATGTCCTGACCATCGTGGAGAGCGGGACGACCTATACCGAACAGCTGGCAGGCAGCTTCGCCGGCGATTTCTTCCACCTGTCCGACGACGGCAATCACGGCACCTTCGTCGAGGAGGACAGCACGCCGTGTTATTGCCGCGGCACGCTGATCCGCACGCCGGGCGGCGACGTTGCGGTTGAGGATCTGCGGATCGGCGACCCGATCGCGACGGCGGACGGCGAAACCCTGCCGCTGAAATGGATCGGGCGGCGAAGCTATCGCGACTGGCTGGCCATCGGAAACCCGGAGGTGCAGCCGGTCTGCTTCAGGGCCGGATCGATCGCCGACCATGTGCCGGCGCGCGACCTCTATGTTTCGCCGGAACATGCGATGTTCCTCGACGGCGTGCTGGTGCCGGCCCAGCACCTGGTGAACGGCCTCTCAATCCTGAAGCTCGAGACCATGGAAGAGATCGAGTATTTCCACCTCGAGTTCGACAGGCACGCGATCATCCTGGCCGAAGGCGCGCAGGCCGAGAGTTTCGTCGACGACGACAGCCGCATGCTGTTCCACAATGCCGCCGAGTACCGGGCGCTCTACCCGGGTGAGGCGCGCCCGCGCCATCCCGATTTCTGCGCCCCGCGTGTCGAGGATGGGCCCGCCCTGGCGGCACTGCGCCAGGCGCTGGCGGCGCGCGCCACCCATCTGCGGCCGGGCGGTTCGGCGGCGCCATGGGGCCGGCGCGGCAAGATCGAGGTCGTCACGCACACGCTGGTGGCGGGCTGGGCCTATTCCGGCGCGGATGCCGGGCCGCAGGCGCTGGCCATCCTGCTGAACGGCGCGGTCGTCGGCCGGGTGGTCGCCGACCGCTACCGTGCCGACCTCGCGGCCGCCGGAATCGGCGACGGGCGCCACGGCTTCAGCTTCGTCCTGCCCAAGGGCCTGGCCGCAGGACCGGATCACCGCATCGAGGTGCGGCGGGAGATCGACTGGACCGCCCTTTGGTGAATGCGGTTTCTATGAACGATGCGGGGGAGCGCTGGCCGCGAGAAGCGTGCGCTCACGCAGCAGAAAGAACAGCGGTATCACGAAGGCGCCGGGCAGCGGCAGGATCAAGGGCACCCAGATCCAGGGCCAGCGCATCTTCAGGCGGTAGGATTCGATCACCATGAAGGCGACCACCGGGATGGCAACGAAGACGAGGTCGAGCGAGACGGTGATGCCGCCCCAGCCATGGGTCAGGTCGGCGAGCATCGCACTGGAATCCCCGACATGCAGCGCGGGATAGCCGACCGCGACCAGCCCGACGACGGCGCAGACGGCCCAGAAGAGCTGAGTCCCGGTCACTTCGAAAGTTCCGGCGTCGTCACCAGCAGTGCGTCATCGACGAAATGCTGCATCTGTTCGCGGTAGGCGTAGTTGAGGTTCAGCTTCCTGATCCGCCATGCGCCGTCGCCGCATTCGACGAAGACCATGCGGTACTGGCCGAACCCGGCCATGATCTTCATCCCGCCCATCATCACCAAGTCCTGCAGCTTGAAGATGCCGTGGGCCTCGGTATCGGAGATGACGAAGATTTCCGGATTGTGGCCGAAATGGCTGAGCCGCAGGTCGGGATGGCTCTCATTAGCCTGGAGCCACGCGCAGATTTCCGCGCGTCCGGTCTTGCACCAAGCAGGCTGGCCCCAGTCGCCGTAGGCGTCCTCGGTGAAGACATCCGGCAACTCATCGAACAGCTTGTAATCGAGGCAGCGCCAATAGCGGTACATGCAATGGGCCGCCGCATCCTTGATCTCGATGATGCGGAGCCGTTCCTCGACGCTCTTGGCCATGGCCTCCCTCCCCAAAAAAACTTCATTGTGCCGCCTGTGGCTCACTGACGCCTTACTGAGTATCGCAGGGTGAGGAAATGAAGCTAGCGGCGATTGCGCTTTCTCTTTTAGCCATTCAGGCCGGCTCAGGAGTAGCAGGGGCCGCATCGCCCGATATGCCGGCGCCCCAGGACGAACCACGATATCCCTTGGGCGGCATGTTTTTCATCGGCAGCCCCGATGCTCTGGTAAAGCTGAAGGACTTTGCCGCCAAAAAAGGTTTTGCGCTCGAAATCGTTACGCTCCCCGATGGGAGCCAGCGGGTGCCGATAACCTCGGCCCTATTATCCTTCGGGGGCTTTACGGACGTCTTCAAGGAAGCCCAGAGCGGCAGGCTGGGAAAGCTTCAGTTCGGTCTCGTTACCGGGCCCGTCCCTGCCGTCAAGTAACCGCCGCGATCTCCAGCGTCCGGCGTGAGGTCGCCGCGCGGCGGTGATCCTGGCCCAGCAGTGTATAGACGGCGGGCAGGACGAACAGGGTGAAAAGCGTGCCAATGGTCATGCCGCTGGCGATGACGATGCCGATCGAGACGCGGCTGGCAGCACCCGCGCCGGTCGCCATCAGCAGCGGCACAACGCCCAGCACCATGGCGGCGGTGGTCATCAGGATAGGCCTGAGCCGGATGCGCGCGGCGTGCTGGATGGCGGTGCGCCGGTCGGCATGCTCATGGCGCTGCATGTCGTTGGCGAATGACACCATCAGGATGCCGTGCTTGCTGATGAGCCCGATCAAGGTCACCAGCCCGACCTGGCTGTAGATATTGATCGTCGCCCCCTGGAAGCCCAGCGCGTTGCCGAAATAGAGCGGGATCAGCGCGCCGCATATCGACATCGGCACCGACACCATGATCACCAGCGGATCGCGCACGCTCTCGAACTGCGCCGCCAACACCAGATAGATCACCAGCAGCGCAAAAGCGAAGGTGTAGAGCAGCGCATTGCCCTCGTTCACATATTGGCGCGATTCCGACAGGTAATCGTGCCGGAAGCCGGCGGGGAGATACTTCTTGGCTGCAGCCTCCAGGAAGTCCACGGCCTGGCCTTGCGTCACGCCGGGCAGCGGCACCGCCTGGAAGGTGGCGGAGTTGAGCTGGTTGTATTCGACCAGCGCATTGGGCGTGGTCGAATTGTCGATGGTCGCGATGGTCGCCAGCGGGATCTGTGCACCGCTGGCGGTCGCGACATAGAACTGCGTCAGGTCTTCGGCGTTCAGACGGTGGCCGCGCGGCACCTGCGGGATCACCTCATAGGACCGGCCGTTGAGCGAGAAGCGGTTGACATAGTTCTCCCCCACCAGCGACTGAAGCGTGTTGCTGATCGCGGCCATTGTGATGCCGAGATCGTTGGCCTTGGCGTGGTCGATCTTGATGTTGAGCGTCGGCTGGTTGAAGTCGAGATCGCTGTCCTGGAAGGCGAACAGGCCGCTCTTCAGCGCGTCCGTCTTGATCTCGTCCATCACCTTGAAAATGGTCTGATAGTCGGCAACCGACGAGATCACCATCTGCACCGGCGGGCCGCCGACGGAGCCGGGGATCGAGGACGGGCCGAAGATCAGCAGGCGCAGGCCGGTGATCTTCTGCGCCGCCTGCTGCAGCAGCATCATGACCTGGAACGACGAGCGGGTGCGCTCCTCCCACGGCTTGAAGTGGAAGACGAACATGCCGTTGTTGAGTGCGCCGCTCTGGCCATTGAAATTCACCACCCGCTCGACCTCGGGGATCTTCTCGATCGATCGGTAGAACTGGCGCCCATAGGCGTCGACATAGTCGAGATTGGCGTATTGCGGCCCTTTGAGCGGCCCGAACAGATAGCCCTGGTCCTCCGGCGGGGCGAGCTCGCTGCGCGATCCGGCATAGAGGAAGAACACGCTGCCCAGCACCACCGCGCCGAACAGCAGCACCGTCGGCCGGTAATCGAGCAGGCGGTCCAGAACCCGCGCATAGGCGTCGGTGAAGCGATCATAGAGATGCTCGACCAGCCGGGCGAACCGCCCGTCGGTCATGTCGCGGGTCAGGATGGCCGCCGACATGACGGGCGACAGGGTGAGCGCGATGACGCCGGAGATGATGACCGAGCCGGCCAGCGAGAAGGCGAATTCGCGAAACATGACGCCGGTGACGCCCGACAGCATGCCGATCGGCGCATAGACCGCGGCCAGGGTCAGGGTCATGGCGACCACGGGCCCCACGATCTCGCGCGCGCCGATCAGCGCCGCCTGAACCGGGGACAGACCTTCCTTGATATGGCGGTGCACGTTTTCGACCACGACGATGGCGTCGTCGACCACCAGCCCGATCGCCAGCACCATCGACAGCAGGGTCAGCAGGTTGATCGAGAAGCCCATGGCGAGCATGAACGCGCCCGCCCCGACCAGCGACAGCGGGATCGTGACCAGCGGGACGATCACAGCGCGGAGCGACCCCAGCGACAGGAAGACGACCAGCACGACGATGCCGACCGCCTCGGCCAATGTATGCGACACCTCGTCGATCGAGGCCTGGATATAGATCGTCGCATCGTAGACGACCTTGCCCTGGAGGTTCGGCGGCAGGTTGGGGCCCATCTCGGCCATGCGCTTGCGCACCGCCTTGGCGGTGTCGAGCGGGTTGCCGGTCGGCGCTTGGTTGATCAGCATGACCACCGTCTTTTGGTCGTCGATCCAGCCCGACTGGCTGATTGTCTGCTGGTCGAGCTCGGCGGTGGCGACGTCGCGCATCCGCACGATGCTGCCGCCCTGGCTCTTCACCACCATGTCCTGGAATTGCTCGACATCCTTGAGCCCGGTGTCGGCGACGATGTTGGCGACGGTGAAATAGCCTTTCGCCTGGCCGGGCGCGGACTGGACGTTGTTGGCGAGCAGGGCGGCGGAGATATCCGCGCCCGTGATGCCGCGCGCCGCCATCTTCTGCGGGTCGAGCCACAGGCGCATGGCGAACGTGGCGCCGCCGGCGACCACGGCCGAGCCGACGCCGGGTACGGTCGACAGCATGGGCTGGACGGTACGGCTCAGATAGTCCGAGATCGCGGCCGGCGGCATGTCCTCGCTGGAGAAGGAGAGGATCATGATCGAGTTGCCGGCGTTGCCCAGCGCGCTCTGCTTGTTGACTACCGGGTCGTTGGCCTCGCGCGGGATCTGGTACTTCACCTGCTGGACCTTGGAGAGCACCTCGGTCAGCGCCTTGTCGGCGTCATAGTTCAGCTGGAGATAGATGGTGATGCTGCTGGACCCCTGGGCGGAGCTGGCGGTGATATAGTCGATGCCCTCGGTCGAGGAGATCGCCTGTTCCAGGGGTGTGGTGATGAAGCCCTGCATCAGCTCGGGCGGCGCGCCCGGATAGCTGGTCGAGACGGTGATCGAGGCGGATTGCAGGTCGGGGAACTGCCGGATCGGCAGCTCCATCATCGAGCGCAGGCCGATGAAGAAGATCAGCGCGCTGACCACGGCCGCCAGCACCGGGCGGCGAATGAAGAGATCGGTGAAACGCATGGCCGGCCCTAGAAGCGGGTCGTGGAGGGCTGAGTCGCCAGCGGATTGTCAGGCGAGATCGCCACGACGGTACCGTTATTGAGCTTGAGCTGGCCCGAGGCCGCCACCCGATCCCCCGCTTTGAGCCCCGACAGGATCGCGACCTTGCCGTCGAACTTGTCGCCGGTCTTCACGAAGACGCGCGTGACCTTCAGCACCGGCTTGCCGTCCGGGTCCTTCTCCTCATGCACGACGAAGACGGAATCGCCGTAGAGGCTGAAATCGACGGCCGTTTCCGGCACGATCACCATGGCCGGCGCATCGGGCAGCGAGACCTGGGCGTTGGCGAACATGCCGGGCAGCAGCGCGTGATCGGGATTGTCCAAGGTCGCCTGGACCAGGATAGTGCGGGTCTGCTGGCTGATCTGCGGCTCGATCGCCGTGATCTTGGCCTTGAACACGCGCCCGGGATAGGCGTCGGCCTTGATGCCGACATCCTGTCCGACCTTGACCTGGGCCGCGACCTGTTCGGGCAAAGTGAAGTTGGCCCAGAGCTGCGACAGGTCGGTCAGGGTCACCATCGCCCCACCGGTGTTGACGTAGCCGCCGACATTGACCTGGCGCACACCGAGAACCCCGTCGAAGGGCGCGCGGACCAGTTTCTGTGCGATCTGCGCCTGGGTCTTGGCGATGCCGGCCATGGCCTGATCGCGCAACCCCTGCTGCTGATCGACCACCATCTTGCTTTGGAAATCGCGCGCCGAGAGCTGCTTATCGCGATCGAGATTCGCACCGGCGACGCGGGCCTGCGCCTCGTAACCCGCCAGGTCGCCCTTCTCAGGCGCGTCGTTGAGCTGAACCAGCGGATCGCCGGATTTCACCTCGGCGCCTGGCTCGAACAGTATCTGGGTGATCATGCCGCCGACTTCGGGCGCCACCGTCACCTGGCGCACCGCCTGGAGCGTGCCGATGCCCGAGAGATATTTGCTGACCGGCTTCATCTCCGCCGTCACCGCGGTGATCGGGGTCGGCGGCATATGGAAGGCCATGCGCGCGGCCTGGGATGCGGCATCGAAGCGGTGATAGGCGACGAAGGCGGCAACGATCAGCGCCAGCACCAGCGCGGTGATACCGAAGACCCTCCACTGGCTCCGCGGCAGGCGCGGCTCATAACGCATCGACGAGTCCGAAATCTCGCGTGTAGGCACTGGATCCAGCGGCATTGGGCTACTCTGATAGGGCCGCGAAAATGAAACGGCCGTGTCGAATAACACTCTATACGGATTTAGTTCACAAAAGGAAAGATACCGCAGGGGCGAACAAACACATTGTTCGGGCTAATTTGCGTTTCGCCGCAGGACCGTGGCGGTCAGCGCCACCAGTGAGGCGATTGCGATGATAAGCGTGCCCAGCGCATTGATCTCCGGATTCACGCCCAGCTTGACGCTGGAATAGATCAGCAGCGGCAAAGTGGTGGCCCCGGGGCCGGTGACGAAGGCGGTAATGATGAAGTCGTCCAGGCTGAGCGAGAAGCTCAAGAGCCAGGCCGCCGCCAGCGATGGAGCGATCAGCGGCAGCACGACCGAGAAGAAGGTCGAAACCGGCCGCGCGCCGAGATCGGCCGCTGCCTCCTCAAGCGAGGGATCGAGCGCGGCGATGCGGGCCTGGATCACCACCGTGGCATAGGCGACGGCGAAGGTGATGTGGGCAATGGCGATGGTGCTGGCGCCCCGCCCTTGCGGCCAGCCTGTCAGCTTCTCCATCAGCACGAACAGCAGCAGCATCGAAAGGCCGGTCGTGACCTCGGGCAGCACCAGCGGCGCGGTGACGAGGCCGGACAGCAGCGAGCGGCCGCGGAACTTGCCGAAGCGGGTCAGGCCATAGGCCGCCAGCGTGCCGATGATGACCGCCCCGGTCGAGGCGGTGACGGCAATGCCGACCGAGAGCTTCAGCGCGTCCAGCACCCGGTCATCCCGCACCAGCTCGCCATACCATTTGGTCGAGAAGCCGCCCCAGAC
>DATBAZ010000508.1:0-2557 GCA_036271255.1 Alphaproteobacteria bacterium | reverse complement strand
CATTTCGGCAGGATCGCGTATGTCGCCGATCCCGGTCTGCATTTCAAAATGCCGCTGACCACCAGCTACCGAACCTTCAGGACCGATATATTGGAGGTCGGCCCTGATCACGGGGTGAATACCTACACGATCGACAATCAGGAGGTGGACGTCACCTTCAACGTCTTCTACCGCGTCCCGACCGCGCAGGTCGCCTTCGTCTACGCCAACGTTCCGGATTACCGCACACGCTTGTTCACCATGGCGATCGACCGCCTGAAGGCGCAGATGGGCAAGGTTAACGTCAGCAGCGTCGCCGAAAAACGCGGCGAACTACGCGACGCGATCAAAGTCATTCTGCAGAACGATGCCAAGGTACTGGGCGTCGAGGTGACCGATTTTCAGCTCACCGATATGCAATATACCGACAGCTATCGGCAGGCCATCGGGCAGGCGGCCGCGGCAAAGGCGGGGGTCGAGGCCAAGCTCTATCAGCAGCAGCAGGCGCAGAAGGACGCCGAAACGGCGGCGATCCAGGCCGAAGGCCAGGCCAACGCCGCTCGCGCCAAGGCCAAAGGCGAAGCCGACGCGACGCTCTATCAGGCCGAGGCGGAGGCCAAGGCGATCGAGCTGAAAGGCCAGGCGACCGCGCAGGCCATCGAGGCGCAGGCCGTCGCCCTGTCGAAAAATCCGAACGTCGTCGATCTGCATAAGGCCGACCGCTGGGACGGCAAGCTGCCCACGGCGATGTATTCGAACGCGCCGCTGCCGTTCTTCAATATCGGCTCGACCGCGGGGGCCAAACCATAGAAGCGGCTACTCCATCCCCAGGATCGCGACCTCGATCCGCGCGATCTTCCCGTCCGTCACCCGGTACTTTCCCTCCAGCTTGAGCGTGAAGCCGCCGCCGGCCTTGAAGCTTTGGCCCAGGAAGTCGGCGACGTCGTGGCGGGCGGTGAAGCGGTCGGTGATCTTGACCGTGGCATTATCGCCGCTGACGGTGATGTCGGTCGGGGTCATCTGGTCGCGGAAATCGGCGATGATACCGGCATAGGTCTTGAGATAGGCGTCCTTGCCATGGCTCTCGCCCTGGGCGGAGACCAGCACCACATCGTCGGCCAGCAGCGGCCCGAGCCGCGCCGGATCCTCGCTGTTATAGGCTTCGTAATATCCGCGCATGAAGGCTTCGTTCATAATTGTCCCCGGTTTCGGCAATCGCGCCCTATATATAACCGATCGCCCGACGGCGGGACGAGGGAAGAATTTCAGATGAAATGTTTTTCGATGATGGGGCGGCATGGCGGCTGAAAACGGTCCGTCCCTTGGGGGGCTGTTCGATGAGGAAGCGACCCCCACCGTGGCGCCCGGCCGGGCCGCCAGGACGCAGCCGCTGGCCGACCGCCTGCGGCCCAGGACCCTGGATGAGGTGATCGGCCAGGATCATCTGCTGGGGCCGGACAAGCCGATCGGACGAATGGTGGCGCAGCGCCGCCTGTCTTCGATCATCCTGTGGGGGCCGCCCGGCTGCGGCAAGACGACCATTGCCCGGCTGCTGGCCCAGGCGACCGACCTGGCGTTCGAGCCGCTGTCGGCGGTCTTCTCCGGCGTCGCCGATCTCAGGCGCGTCTTCGACGCCGCCAAGAAGCGGCGGCAGACCGGCGGCGGCACCTTGCTGTTCGTCGACGAAATCCACCGCTTCAACCGGGCGCAGCAGGACGGTTTCCTGCCTTATGTCGAGGACGGCACCATCGTGCTGATCGGCGCGACGACCGAGAATCCGTCCTTCGAACTCAACGCCGCATTGCTGTCGCGCGCCCAGGTGCTGGTGCTGAACCGCCTGTCGGCAGAGGCGCTGGAGCAGCTGATTTCCCATGCCGAACGGGTCGAAGGCCGGCCGCTGCCGCTTGATCCGGCGGCGCGCACCGCGCTGATCGCCATGGCGGATGGCGATGGCCGCTTCGTGCTCAACCTTGCCGAGCAGGTTTTCACGCTCGGCCCGTCCCAGCCGCTCGACCCCGAGGGCTTGGCCGAGCTGGTTCAGCGCCGGGCTCCGCTCTACGACAAGAGCCAGGAGGGCCACTACAACCTGATCAGCGCGCTGCATAAGTCGGTGCGCGGCTCCGATCCAGATGCCGCGCTCTATTGGCTGGCGCGCATGCTGGATGGCGGCGAGGACCCGCGCTATGTCGCGCGGCGTGTCGTGCGCATGGCGGTCGAGGATATCGGCATGGCGGATCCCAACGGGCTGACGGTCGCGCTCAATGCCTGGGAGACCTATGAGCGGCTGGGCAGCCCGGAGGGCGAGCTCGCGATCGCCCAGGCCGTGCTCTATATGGCGACGGCGCCCAAGTCGAACGCCGCTTACAAGGCCTTCGGCGCGGCCAATCAGGCGGCCAAACAGAGCGGCTCGCTGATGCCGCCCAAGCATATCCTGAACGCCCCGACCCGGCTGATGAAGGATCTGGGCTATGGCAGGGGCTATGCCTACGACCATGACCAGGAGGATGCCTTTTCCGGCCAGAACTATTTCCCTGAGGAGATGGAGCGGCAGGAATTCTACCGCCCGACCGGCCGCGGC
>DATBAZ010000507.1:0-3946 GCA_036271255.1 Alphaproteobacteria bacterium | reverse complement strand
CGTGCCCGTCCGGAACAAAGATGGGGTCATAGCTGAACCCTTTTTCGCCGCGCGGTGGGAAGACCAGCCGCCCATAAACCCGGCCTTCCACCGCCTCGACTTCGCCATCGGGCCAAGCCAAAGCCAGGGCGCAGACGAAATAGGCGGATGGGTCTTTATCGCCCAGTTCGCGTTCGACACGCGCCATGGCGACCGAAAAATCCTTATCCGGCCCCGCCCAGCGCGCCGAATAGATACCAGGGTCGCCATTCAGTGCCGGGACGACCAGCCCGGAATCGTCCGCCAGCGCTGGAAGCCCGCTGCCGGTTGCCGCCGCGCGGGCTTTCAGCTCGGCATTGCCGATGAAGGTGGTTTCGGTTTCCTCAGGCTCCGGCAGGTCGAGATCGCCGGCGCTGGGGAAATGCGGGACATAGGCGCCAAGCAGCAGCGCGATTTCGCGCACCTTGCCCTTGTTGTGGCTGGCGATGACCAGCCTGTCGCCGGTGAAGCGCCGCGCCGCCATGGTTACAGCCCGAGCGCCGCGTTCTGATGCGCGACCAGTTCGCCGATGCCTTTGCGCGCCAGGCGCAGCAATTCGGCGAATTCGGCCTCCTGGAACGGCTCCTGCTCCGCCGTCGCCTGGATCTCCACGATCCCGCCCGTGCCGGTCAGCACGAAATTGCTGTCCGTCTGGCAGGCCGAGTCCTCGTCATAGTCGAGGTCCAGCACCGGTGTGCCCTGCCAGATGCCGCAGGAAATCGCCGCCACGGAACTGGTCAGCGGCACCGATGTCAGCTTGCCCAGCGCGACCAGGCTGGCGAAAGCCTGATAGAGCGCGACATAGCTGCCGGTGATGGCGGCGGTGCGGGTGCCGCCGTCGGCCTGGATGACGTCGCAATCGACCTTAACCTGGATTTCGCCCATCGCGGTGCGGTCGGTGACGGCGCGCAAGGAACGGCCGATCAGGCGTTGGATTTCCTGCGTCCGGCCGCTCTGCTTGCCGCGTGCCGCCTCGCGGTCCATCCGGCTGTGCGTCGCGCGGGGCAGCATGCCGTATTCGGCGGTGACCCAACCCAGCCCCGTGCCTTTCAGCCAGCGCGGCGTGCCGGTATCGACCGAGGCGGTGCACAGCACATGGGTGTGCCCGAACTTGGCCAGGCACGAGCCTTCGGCATAGCGTGAGACGCCGGTCACAAGCTCGACGTTGCGAAGCTGGTCGACGGCGCGGCCGGAAGGACGCTCTGGCATGATATCTCTCGATTGCGGTCTGGTGGAATCGCGCGGACCCTACTGCCCGCCGCCCGCTTGGTCCAGCGGGTGCGTTGAAAGCGGAAGTGTGGTCCACTACGTTTCGTGACCGGACCATGACAATGACATCTCCCACCGCCGATCTTAACAAGCGCGCCCGTGAAGTCCTGCGGCTGATCGTCGACGCCTATGTCGAGACAGGTGAGCCCGTTGGATCGCGCGCGATTTCACGCAAGCTGGGCATGCATCTGTCACCCGCCACCATCCGCAATGTGATGGCCGACCTGGAAGAGGTCGGATTGCTGCGCGCGCCCCACACCTCCGCCGGACGATTGCCGACCGAGGCGGGGCTGCGCCTGTTCGTGCATGGCCTGCTGCAGGTGGGCCATCTGTCGGATGACGAGCGCGACACGATCAGCGGCCGGGCAATGGCAGCAGGCCGCTCGATGCCCGACATGCTGGGCGAGGCGACGGCGGTTCTGTCCGGCCTGTCGGGCTGCACCGGGCTGGTGATCGCACCCAAGACCGACCGGCCGCTGAAGCATCTGGAATTCGTCAGCTTGGGGCCGGGCCGCACGCTGATCGTCATGGTGACCGACGACGGCGTTGTGGAAAACCGCGTAATCGAGACGCCGCTGGGCATCCCCGCCGCGTCACTCGTCATGGCGTCCAATTACTTGTCATCGCGGCTGATCGGACGGACGATCGACGAGGGCAGGGCGGCGATCCTGATGGAAATCCAGTCCGCGCAAACCCAGCTCGACACGCTGACCGCCGGCCTGGTCGAGGCCGGGCTTGCCATCCGCTCGATCGGCACCGACCAGCTGATCGTGCGCGGTCAAAGCAACCTGCTGGACGATATCGGCGGCCGCGACGACGTCGCCCGCATCCGGGCGCTGTTCGAGGCGCTGGAGACCAAGGATACGATGCTGAAGCTGCTGGAGGCCGCCAACAAGGCCGAAGGCGTGCAGATTTTCATCGGCGCGGAGAACGATTTGTTTTCCCACACGGGCTGTTCGATGATCATCACACCCTATATGAACAGCCGCGAGCAGGTGGTCGGCGCGATCGGCGTGATCGGTCCGACCCGGCTTAACTATGCCCGCATCATCCCGATGGTCGACTATACCGCAAAGGTAATCGGCCGCCTGTTGGGCTGAATGCCCTTTGACTGAGACCTAAGAATGACGATCGAAGAACACGAACTGCCCGAAGAGCCGATCACCGAGCCCGGCGAAAATCCGGCGCCCGAGCCGACCGACGCCGACAGGATCGCCAAGCTGGAAGCCGAAGCGGCCGAGTTGCGCGACCGTGCGCTGCGCGCGCTGGCGGAGACGGAGAATGTCCGCCGCCGGCTGGAGCGCGAGCGTGAGGACACCGCCCGCTATGCCATCTCCCGCTTTGCCGGCGACATGCTGACGGTGGCCGACAATCTGCGCCGGGCGCTGGACGCGGTTCCGGCCCAGGCGATCGAGACGGATGAGTTCCTGGCCAAGCTGGTGGACGGCGTCGGCGCGACCGAGCGGACCATGCTGTCGGTGCTGGAAAAGAACGGCGTGAAGAAGCTGGACCCGACGGGGCAGAAGTTCGATCCGAACTTCCATGAAGTCCTGTTCGAAATCGACGCGCCGGATAGCCCGGCGGGCACGGTCATGCAGGTGCTGGAGGCCGGCTATACGATCGGCGACCGCCTGCTGCGTCCGGCGCGCGTCGCCGCGGCGAAGGCCGGGCCGAAGTCGTAAACCCTATCTCGTAGTTTGTTCCCGTAAAACCTGCGCCGCAACGGTTGCAGGGGGGATACGCGGCCCCTATATCAGCCCTTAGCAAAAGCGGGCGCCAAAATGGCGAATGTCCCGTGTTAACCCCTGGGGGATCCATGAGCGGTGCTGCCTTGGCGGGCTGTTCGCGCGATCTGCCGTAAATGAGGATGGAAGATGAGTAAAGTTATCGGTATCGACCTGGGTACGACGAACTCTTGTGTCGCCGTGATGGAAGGCTCCCAGGCCAAAGTCATTGAGAACGCCGAGGGGCAGCGCACGACGCCCTCGATGGTGGCGTTCACCCCCGCTGGCGAGCGGCTGGTCGGCCAGGCAGCGAAGCGCCAGGCTGTCACCAATCCTGAGAACACGCTGTTCGCGACCAAGCGCCTGCTCGGCCGCCGCTTCGACGACAAGGTCGTCCAGCAGAACGCGAAGAACGTTCCGTTCAAGCTGGTCAAGGGCGACAATGGCGATGCCTGGGTCGAAGCCCAGGACAAGAAATATGCGCCGTCGCAGATCAGCGCCTTCATCCTGCAGAAAATGAAGGAAACCGCCGAGGCCTATCTCGGCGAAACCGTGACCCAGGCGGTCATCACCGTTCCGGCCTATTTCAACGACAGCCAGCGCCAGGCGACCAAGGATGCGGGCAAGATTGCCGGCCTTGAGGTTCTGCGCATCATCAACGAGCCGACCGCCGCCGCGCTTGCCTATGGGCTTGAGCGCAAGGGCACCGGCACGATCGCCGTCTATGACCTGGGCGGCGGCACGTTCGACGTCTCGATCCTTGAGATCGGCGACGGTGTGTTCGAAGTGAAGTCGACCAACGGCGACACCTTCCTGGGCGGCGAAGACTTCGATCACCGGATCATCGATTTCCTGGCCGACGAGGTCAAGAAGGAGCAGGGCATCGACCTGCGCAGCGACCGCCTGGCGCTGCAGCGCCTGAAGGAAGCGGCGGA
>DATBAZ010000506.1:0-9955 GCA_036271255.1 Alphaproteobacteria bacterium | reverse complement strand
CGCCGCCGCCAGCGCCTCATAATGGCCGGTATCGTCGAGAACCACCGCGCTCTTGCCGAGATCGCGCGGCGCCCCCAGCAGCAGGTCGTGGGAGGACAGGACATGTGGGAGGTCGAAGCCGGGCAACGGAATGCCCGGCTCGCCGAACTGGACGCCGTCCATGCGCGGCTGCGAGCCGGTGGAGATCACCACCATGTCGGCCTCCTCGGCCAGCACGGCGTCGGCCTCCATATAGGTGCCGAGCCTGACCTCGACGCCGAGGCGGTAGAGCTCGCGCTCCTGCCAATCGATAATGTCGCCGATCGTATGCAGCTTCGGCGCCCGCCGCGCCGCCTGGATGGCGCCGCCCAGCTTCGATCCGGCCTCGGCCAGCATCACCTTATGGCCCATCAGCGCCGCGATGCGGGCCGATTCCATGCCGGACGGACCGCCGCCGACAATGAGCACTTTCTTGGGAGTGCTTGATTTTACGATCAAATCCTCGGCCAGTGAAGTCTCGAAGCCGACTGCCGGATTGACCAGGCAGCCGAGCCGCATGTCGCGCATCAGGCCGCCGATGCAGCCTTGGTTGCAGGCGATGCAGGGCCGCACCTCGTCCTCGCGGCCTTCGCGGGTCTTGCGGATCAGCTCCGGGTCGGCAATCTGGGCGCGGACCATGGAGACGAGATCGGCTGTGCCCTCGCGCAACACCTGCTCGGCCTCTTCCAGCGTACGGATGCGGCCGGAGATGATGCGGGGCACGGTGACGCCCTCGGTCAGCTGGCCGCTGGACGGCAGCTCGTAGCCCGAGGGCTGCTGCATGCCGCCGACCATGGAATCCATGCGGTAATAGTCGCCCAGCGAGGCGTTGAAATAGTCGATCAGCCCTTCCTCGAGCAGCGCCTGGGTGATCTGCCTGATCTCCGGCTCATGCAGGCTGCCGACGGCGCTCGAGGCCGAGATGCGGACGCCCAGCACGTAATCGGCCCCGACCGCCTTGCGGATGGCCCGCGCGATCTCCAGCAGGAAGCGCATCCGGTTCTCGAGCGAGCCGCCCCAGCGATCCTCCCGGCGGTTGGTGATCGGCGACAGGAACTGGTGGACCAGATAGCCGTGGGCCGCATGGATCTCCACCCCGTCCAGCCCGCCCGCCTGACAGCGGCGGGCCGCGGCGGCGAAGCAATCGATGATGTCCTCGATCTCCGGCTCGCCCATGGGCACGGGCACCGCGCCCAGGATCGGGCTCGGCACTGTCGAGGCCGACCAGGGCGGGCGGCGCCCCTCGCCGAAGGTCTGGTGGCCGCCATGGAACAGCTGCTCGAACACCTTCATGCCGTAGGGGCGGACGGAATTCATCAGTGCCTCGAAGCCGGGGATTACCCGGTCGTCGACATTGAACAGCGTATTCTCGCTCGAGCTGTGGACGCTCGCCGCTTCGATGATGGTCAGGCCGCAGCCGCCCTTGGCCCGGGCGGTGTGATAGGCGATGGAGTCGTCGTCGAAGGCGTGACGGGCCAGATGGGTGCCGTGGGCGGCGCGGACGATCCGGTTCGGGATCGTCACCTTGCCGATATCGATCGGCTCGAACACCTTCGTGAGCGCCATTGCTTCCCCGCTATCCTTTAATTGATGAGGATAATGTCCGCCCCGGCCATCGACGGCAAGCTATTCGCCGTAGTCAATTTTCTTGCCGTGTGTGACCAATTAGGGGCATTTTATTAAAACCAACCTGGTTTTTGATTCGTATCTGCCTGCGTGGATATGTCAGCAAAGCATAATGTTAGCTTCCGCTCGAAAGCGGCCGCGTTGAGGGCAACGGCGGAATCCTACACGAATCCTGAGTTGCGTACGGGAATCCTCGAGCTTGCCGAGCAGTGGGAGGAACTTGCCAGCCGTATCGAGGCCGAGGCGATGAAAACCTCCAGGCCGGAAGCACCGCGCCGCTAGCAGTTTGTCGCAGGGCGGAACCACCTCTTTCCGGGGCCGGTTGAACGGTCATGACCAATGCATCGATTCTTCAGCCGGACTACTGGCGCCAGCGGGCACGAGAGACGCGGGAGGCGGCCCGCGAGGTCGGCCATCCCGGCAACCGCAAGATCCTCGAAGAGGTCGCCGTTTCCTATGAAGAGATGGCCGACCTGATGGAGAAGCGTGAACGCCCGGCCGCCCGGACGTCACAGATACCGCCGCCCGCCCGGACGGCGGCGGGCAGGCTGCGTCAGCCCGCAGTTCCGGGCGCGCGGACCTGTTCCTCGATCCAGCGATAGGTCGCTTCCAGCCCGTCGCGCAGCCGCGCGGTGGGTTCCCAGCCCAGCTTCACCCGGATCAGCCGGTTGTCGGAGTTGCGGCCGCGCACGCCCTCCGGTCCGGCGATATGGTTTTTCGCGATCCGCTTGCCGGCGATATCGGCGATCAGATCGACCATCTGGTTGATCGTCACCATCTCCTCCGAGCCGATATTGACCGGGCCGGCGAAGTCCGACCGGACAAGGCGCAGCGTGCCTTCCAGGCATTCGTCGATATAGAGGAAGGAGCGGGTCTGCTCGCCGTCGCCCCAGATATCGACGGCGTCGCCGCTTTTGGCCATCGCCACCTTGCGGCAGATCGCGGCCGGCGCCTTTTCCCGACCGCCGCTCCACGGGCCTTGCGGTCCGAAGATGTTGTGATAGCGGGCGATGTGGGTGCCGAGCCCGTGATTGCGCCGGAAGGCGAGGTAGAGGCGCTCGCCGAACAGCTTTTCCCAGCCGTAGTCGCTGTCGGGCGCCGCTGGATAGGCGGTGTCCTCGGCGCATTTCGGGTTCTTGGGGTCGGCCTGGTTATAGGTCGGGTAGATGCAGGCCGAGGACGAGTAGAACACCTTGGCGATACCGAGCGCGCGGCAGGCCTCGATCACGTTCAGATTGATCAGGGCCGAGTCGTGCATCATGTCGGCGTCGTGGTCGCCGGCGAAGATATAGCCCGCGCCGCCCATATCGGCGGCGAGCTGGTACAGCTCGTCGAAGCGGCGGTCGATGGCGGCGCAGCACACATCCTGCCGCCGCAGGTCACCGACGACGAAATCGTCGGCCTCCGTATCGCCGAATTCGGGAAGCTTGAGATCGCACCCGCGGACCCAGAAACCTTCACGCTTCAGGCGGCGCACCAGATGACTGCCGATGAACCCGCCGGCCCCACAAACCAGGGCGGTTTTTCGAATGGAAGAGGGAGAAAACTTAACCTCCTGGAAACCGACGGATCGGTAGCCGCCGGGCGGCGGTCCTGTGCGCTCATCATAACGGCATAAAAAACATGGCACCATGGGGTCTTAGCGGCCTGGCGCGCCGGTGATGACAACCTTACGTACTGTGCCGCATTGCAATGAAGTGCATTCCCGGCTTTAAGGTACGCGCTTCGCGGGCCGGCGGTTCAGGGACCGATCGATGACGGATAATCCGGTAAAATTACTTCAGCCTCGGCGCTTCGGCGACGACCGCGGCTGGTTCTCGGAAACCTTCAAGGAAAGGGATTTTCCGGGCCTTGCCCGCTTCGTCCAGGACAATCATTCGCTCTCGCGCGCGGTCGGCACGCTGCGCGGTATCCATTTTCAGACCCCGCCCCACGCCCAGGACAAGCTGGTGCGCTGCGTGCGCGGCGGCATCTTCGACGTCGCGGTCGATCTGCGTCGCGAATCGCCCACATACGGCAAATGGGTCAGCGCCGAGCTCTCTGCCGAGAATGGCAGGCAGCTGCTGATCCCGATCGGCTTCGGCCACGCCTTCCTGACGCTCGAGCCCGATACCGAGGTCGTCTATAAGGTGACCGACTATTACGCGCCGGATAATGACGGCGGCGTGCGCTGGAGCGATGCCGATATCGGCGTCGCCTGGCCGGTGCCGGTGGCCGAGGGGCAGCTGTCAGCCAAGGACAAGGTTCAGCCGCTGCTGAAGGATTTCGCCAGCCCGTTCGCCTATGACGGCAACCCGCTTCTTCCGCTCGACATATAGGCCTTCATGCCGTCCAATTCTCTTCGCGTCCTGGTCACCGGCGGGGCCGGCTTTATCGGTTCCGCCCTGGTCCGCCGGCTGATCGCCGACAGCGACCATCATGTGCTCAATTTCGACAAGCTGACCTATGCCGCCACCCTGACCTCGCTGCCCGGTATTGCCGACCATCCGCGCTACCGCCTGCTGAAGGCCGATATCTGCGACGCCGAGGCGGTTGCGCATGCTTTCAAGACGTTCGATCCGGATGTCGTGGTCCATCTGGCGGCGGAGAGCCATGTCGACCGTTCTATCGACGGGCCTGGCGAATTCATCCAGACCAATGTCGTCGGCACCTTCACTTTGCTGCAAGGTGCCTTGCGTCACTATCGGGGCCTGTCGCCCGAACGGCAGGACCGGTTCCGCTTCCACCACGTGTCGACCGACGAGGTGTTCGGCTCGCTGGGGGCGGACGGATATTTCACCGAGACGACGCCCTATGACCCGCGCTCGCCCTATTCGGCGTCGAAGGCGTCGTCGGACCATCTGGTCCAGGCCTGGGGCCATACGTACGGCCTGCCGGTGCTGTCGACCAACTGCTCGAACAATTACGGGCCGTTCCATTTCCCGGAAAAGCTGATCCCCCTGATGATCATCAAGGCGCTGGCCGGGGAAAAGCTGCCGGTCTATGGCAAGGGCGACAATATCCGCGACTGGCTGTTCGTCGAGGACCACGCCCGCGCGCTGCATCTGGTGTTCGAGCAGGGCGTTGTCGGCCAGTCCTATAATATCGGCGGCGCATGCGAGCGGACCAACCTGCATGTGGTCGAGACCATCTGCGATATCCTCGACCGGTTGCGGCCCGGACCGAAGAGCTACCGCGAGCAGATCAGCTTCGTCGCCGACCGGCCGGGGCACGACCGGCGTTATGCCATCGACGCGGCCAAGATCAGGGACGAGCTCGGCTGGACGCCCAGCCATACGTTCGAGACCGGCATCGACCATACCGTGCGCTGGTACCTTGCCAACGAGGGCTGGTGGCGCGACATCCTGAACCGCAGCAATGCCGCCGAACGGCGGGGGCTCGGCTGATGGCCGATATCCTGGTCACGGGCGGGCAGGGGCAGGTCGGCATCGAGCTGGGCGCCGTGGCGTGGCCAGACGGTGTGCGGATTTACGCGCCGACCCGGGCCGAGCTGGACCTGAGCAGCGCGGACAGCGTCCGCGCCTATTTCGCCGGCAAGTCCTTCGCCGCGATCGTCAATCCCGCCGCCTATACCGCGGTCGACAAGGCCGAGAGCGAGATCGGCGCGGCTTTCGCCGCCAATGCGCTGGGGCCGGCGCTGCTGGCCGAGGCGGCGAAGGATACGCCGATCGTCCATATCTCGACCGACTATGTCTTCGACGGGGCCAAGGACGGCGCCTATGTCGAGAGCGATCCGGTGTGCCCGCTCGGCGTCTACGGCGCCAGCAAGGAGGCGGGGGAGCAGGCGATTCGTTCGGCCGCGCCGCATCATGTGATCCTGCGCACCGCCTGGGTGGTCAGCCCGCATCGCGGCAATTTCCTGAAGACCATGCTGCGGATCGGCGCACAGAACCCGAAGTTGCGCGTGGTCGACGACCAGCACGGCTGCCCGACCGCGGCGAAGGACATCGCCCAGGCCGTGGCCAGGATCGCGCTCCGCCTGATCGAAGATGCCCAAGCGCCCGTCGGCACCTATCATTTCGTCAATGGCGGCGACACGACCTGGTGCGGGCTGGCGCGGCATGTGTTCCAGACGGCGGCCAAATTCGGCGGCCCGCAGCCGGCGGTCGAGGCTATCACCACCGCCGACTATCCGACGCCCGCAAGGCGGCCCGCCAATTCGCGGCTGTCCACCGAAAAGCTGGCCGCCGATTTTGGCATCCGCGCGCGACGCTGGCAGGATGCCGTGGACGAGATCGTCGGCAAGCTGCTGGGGAGCTGAAATGAAGGGCATTATCCTGGCGGGCGGATCGGGCACCCGGCTCTATCCGGTCACGATGGCGACCAACAAGCAGCTGCTGCCGGTCTACGACAAGCCGATGATCTACTATCCGCTGTCGGTGCTGATGCTGGCCGGCATCAAGGAGGTGCTGATCATCACCTCGCCGGAATTCCTGAATGCCTACAAGGCGCTGTTCAATGACGGCAGCCAGATCGGCATCGATATCTCCTACGCCGTGCAGCCCAAGCCCGAGGGCCTGGCCCAGGCCTTCATCATCGGCCGTGACTTCGTCGGCACCGACGATGTCATGCTGGTGCTGGGGGACAACATCTTCTTCGGCGCGAGCCTGCGCAGTATCCTGACCCAGGCCGGATCCCGCAACCGCGGCGCGACCGTCTTCGCCTATCACGTCGCCGATCCCAGCCAGTATGGGGTGGTGGAGTTCGACACGTCGGGCAAGCCGGTCGACATCGTCGAGAAGCCGACCCGGCCGGTGTCGCCCTGGGCGGTGACCGGCCTCTATATCTATGACAACCGCGTGCTGGACATCGCCGCCGAGGTGAAGCCGTCGGCCCGGGGCGAGCTCGAGATCACCGCCGTCAACAACGCCTATCTAGAGCTCGGTGCGCTCAGCGTCGAAAAGCTCGGCCGCGGCTATGCCTGGCTCGACACCGGCACCCATGACGCCATGCTGGAGGCGGCCGAATTCGTCCGCGCCGTCCAGCACCGCCAGGGCATCCAGGTCGCCTGCCTGGAGGAGATCGCCTACGTCAACGGCTTCATCGCGCTCGACCACCTGCGCGCGCGGGGCGAGATGTTCAAGAAGACACCCTACGGCCTGTATCTGCTGAAATTCGCCGAAGAGGCGGAGGCGGGCTCGGCTGTTTCGACGTCTTGATGTATTGTCCGGCTGCGGAGATGGCGCTGTTCACGTCCAATAATCGTAGGGATACCGCATGATCGACGCTGGCATCATCGAGCAACTGGAAACGGCGCGCGGCGTCCGGATTCTGATCGTCGGCGACATCATGCTCGACCGCTTCGTCTATGGCGCCGCCGAGCGGCTGTCGCCCGAAGCGCCGGTGCCCGTGCTACGCTTCGACCGCGAGAGCGTGATGCCGGGCGGCGCCGCCAACGTGGCCCGCAATGTCAGCGAATTCGGCGCCTCGGTCGAGCTGATCGGCCTGGTGGGCCGCGACGGCGCGCGCGACGAGCTGAAAAGCCTGATCGAGGCTTGCCCGGGCTGCCGCCTGTCGGCGGTCGAGAGCCAGCGCCGCCGCACCACGGTCAAGAGCCGCTTCGTCGCCGACCGCCAGCAAATCCTGCGCGTCGACATGGAAGAGGCCTGGCAGGCCGACGGCGATGAGCAGAGGGCGCTGATCGCCGCGATCGGCAAGGCAATCGATTCCGCCGACCTTGTCATCCTGTCCGACTATGCCAAGGGCGTGCTGACCGCCGATGTCGTCCATGCCACGATCGATCTGGCGAGCGGCCGCGGCATTCCTGTCGTAGTGGATCCCAAGACGGTCGATTTCCGCCGCTATCGGGGCGCCACCGTGGTGACGCCGAACCTGAGCGAGCTGGAGAAGGCGGTGCGCCGCTCCTGCGCCGACGACGAAACTGTCATCCACGGCGCCATCGAGCTGATGGGGCAGGCCGATCTCGGCGCCGTATTGGTGACCCGCGGCGGCCAGGGCATGACGCTGGTTGAGGGCGATCGCGAACCGCTCCATCTGCGCACAACGGCGCGCCAGGTCTTCGACGTGTCGGGCGCCGGCGACACAGTGATCTCCGTCCTTGCCGTGCTGCTGGCGGAGGGGCTGGGGCTGCCGGACGCAGCCTTCGCCGCCAACCTTGCCGCCGGCCTGGTGGTCGAAAAGCTGGGCACCGCCAGCGTCACGCGCGAGGAGCTGACGGTCGAGATCAGACGCCGGCACGAAGCCGATTGGGACAAGAAGATCGCGCTAGTCGACAATGCCGTGCGCAAACGCCGGCGCTGGGCGGCGGCGAAGGAGCAGGTGGTGTTCACCAACGGTTGCTTCGACCTGCTTCATCCCGGCCATATTTCACTGCTGCGTCAAGCGAAGGCGGCCGGGGACCGGCTCGTCGTCGGCTTGAATTCCGATGCCTCGGTGGCCCGGCTCAAAGGCCCGACCCGCCCGGTGCAGGATCAGGATGCCCGCGCTCTGGTGCTGTCCGCCCTGGACTGCGTCGACCTCGTTGTGATCTTCGGCGAGGACACGCCCTACGAGCTGATCTCGGCGTTGCGCCCGGACGTGCTGGTCAAGGGCGCCGACTATCGCGAGGATCAGGTTGTCGGGGGCGACGTCGTTACCGGCTATGGTGGCAGAATCATGCTGGCCACCCTGGAGCCCAACCGTTCAACCACTGCGACGATCGCGAAGATGCGAGTGTAGGAAAATTATGCAAGCTGCCCAATGAGTTCCGACGCACAAGCTGCTTTCGCTTCGACCGATCGTGTCATAGCGACGAGGACCTTCAGCTTCGCCGACCAGGAGGCCTTTGCCAAGCTGTCGGGCGACACAAATCCCATGCATATGGACGCCCTCGTTGCGCGCCGCACGCAGGCAGGTGCGCCTGTGGTCCATGGCATCCACGCCCTTTTATGGATGTTGGACTGTCTCGCTGCCGTAAGCGTGCCGTTACACGCCCTGCGGCAAATCAAGGTTCAGTTTGAGAAATTCATATATCTCGGACGCGCCGTGTCGGTGCGGCTGCAGCAATCCGACCCGGCCAGCGCGCGTGCGACCTTGCTGGCCGATGACTTGCCGGTCATCCTCGCGGTCCTGCGGTTCGGTGAGCGCGCCGACAAGCCGCTGCCGAAGCCGGTTTCGCCGTTGCCGCAGGCCGGGGCGCCCGACGCGCTCGAGCTGCTGCAGATGGGCGACCGTTCCGGCTGGCTGTCGTCCCCTGTTTCTGCGGCGGATTTCGCGGCCGCTTTCCCTAGCGCTGCCGAAGCTTTGCATCCGCAGCGTCTGTCCGGGCTGGCGCAGACCTCCCGGCTGGTCGGCATGATCTGCCCTGGGCTGCATTCGATCTATGCCGGGCTGACGTTGGATCTGACGCCGACGGTCGGTGATCCGAACGGGATCGCGTTCCGTACGGTTCGCGCCGATGAGCGTTTCCGGCGTGTCGACATGACGGTGGCCGGAGACGGGCTATCCGGGCAGGTATCGACTTTCGTGCGGCGTCCTCCCATCGAGGCGCCGAGCTTCGCCCAGCTTGGAGGTCACGTTACACTTGGCGAGTTCGCAGGCGCGAAGGCCCTGGTGGTGGGGGGGTCACGTGGCGTGGGCGCCTTGACTGCCAAGCTTCTGGCCGCCGGCGGGGCGCAGGTGGTCGTTACCTACGCGCGCGGCCGTTCCGATGCCGAAAGTCTGTGTTCGGAGATCAACGCCGCCTACGGCACCGGAGTTTGCTCTGCGCTGGCGCTCGACGCGATGCAGTCGGTGGCTCCGCAGCTCGCGGGCGTCAAAGCGACCCATCTCTACTACTGCGCAACGCCGCAGATATTCGTTCAGAAATCCGCCGTGTTCGTGCCCGCTCTCTATGCCGAGTTCTCACGGGTCTATGTCGAGGCGTTCTACGAGACCTGTATGGCTGTGATGGATGGCGTGCTGTCGGCGCTCTATCCGTCCTCCATCGCCGTGACCGCCCGTCCGGAAGGAATGACGGAATACAGCATGGCGAAGGCCGCCGGTGAGATGCTGTGCGCCGACATGCAGCAGGCCGTGCCGAACCTGCGGATCGTCATCAACCGCCTTCCGCGCATCCTGACGGACCAGACCGCCACGGTGGCGACCGCCGAGAGCGCCGACCCGATCGGGGTGATGCTACCGCTGGTTCGGGATGTGCAAAATGGCGAAGAAAAATCTTCGACATCTTAGGGCGCCTGCAGCGGGGCTTGGCCCAGGTATCGGCCCGCGGAGAATGAAAGTGATCAAATGTCATCGCAGCAAACTGACGTCACTCTGACTCCAGCCGCCTTTGGAGCTTGGCCTTGTGCCCATTGGGGGGACGCGCGGGTAG
>DATBAZ010000505.1:0-28860 GCA_036271255.1 Alphaproteobacteria bacterium | reverse complement strand
CTACATCCTGTTCCTGCTCGCCTTCCCTGCCGTGCTGGCGGCGCTGTCGCGCAACGCGCTGCTGGCGCTGATCCCGTCCGCCGCGCTGTATCTCGGCGTGCAGCTTTTCGGCTGGAACCTCACAACCTTCCCGCGCGACGAGGGGTGGTTCTTCGACCCGCTGGCATGGCAGTTCCTGTTCGTGATCGGCGCCGCGCTGGGCACCGGCAGCGGCGCCAGGTTCACGCGCTGGCTGTTCTCACCCTGGCTGGTCGTTTCGGCGGCGGCGCTCGCCCTGCCGATCGCCGCCTATCAGGAGGCCTCCATGCTGCACACGCTGTGGCCTTCGATCCCGGCGCCATCGGCGCTGGCGCTGCCGATGGAAAAGGTCACACTGCCGCCGCTGCGCCTCGTCAGCTTTTTCGCGCTGGCGATCACCACCTATCACCTGCTGCCGCGCGGGGCGGCTTTCGGGCGGATGCCGTTCGTCAACAGCGTGGCTTGTTGCGGACGCCATTCGCTGCACGTCTTCTGCCTGGGGATCTTGCTGGCGGTGTTCGGCTATGTCGCGCTGGAGCAGCGGGGCCTGACGCCGGGCAGCGAGTTCGTGGTCGCCGCCGGCGGCAGCGCGGTGCTGATCGCCTTCGCCCGTATCCTGGACTGGCTGCGTGTCGCCACCGATCGCGTCCTGCCCCGGCTGAGGCCGGCGCCGCTGGCCAGAAAGATCCGCTGAGGGTCAGCTTTTCGGCGCGGTCTCGGCATAGCGTCGGGCGAGCACGGCGCAAACCATCAACTGCATCTGGTGGAAGATCATCAGCGGCACGATCATCGGGCCGACGGTCGCGGCGGGGAACAGCACGCCGGCCATCGGCACGCCCGAGGCGAGGCTTTTCTTCGAGCCGCAGAAGACGATGGCGATCTCGTCCGCCCGGTTGAAGCCTAACCGGCGCGCGCCGACGGTGGTGGCGAAGAGCGCGAAGAACAATACGGCCGCGTCCAGCAGCGTGACGAGGATCAGGTCGCCCACCGACAGGCGATGCCACAGGCCTTCGACCACAGCGGCGCTGAAGGCGGTATAGACCACCAGCAGGATCGAGCCGCGATCCACCAGGTTCACCACGAACTTATGCCGGCCGATCCATTTTTCCGTCAGCGGCCGCGACAGGTGGCCGAGCAGGAAGGGCGCCAGAAGCTGGAGCAGGATGCCGCCTACGGCGCTCAGCGAAATGCCCCCGCCGGCGGCGCCCTGGCTCAGCTCGCTCGCCAGCAGAAAGCCGACCAGCACCGGCGTCACGAACATGCCGAGCACATTGGAGGCCGAGGCGCTACACACGGCGGCCGGCACGTTGCCGCGGGCGATCGAGGTGAAGGCGATCGAGGATTGCACGGTCGAGGGCAGCAGGCACAGGAACAGCAGCCCGTCCAGCATCGGCGCGCTGACCCAATGCTCAAGGCCGGCTCTGAGCGCCAGACCGATCAGCGGAAACATGACGAAGGTGGACGCCAGCACCGTCAGATGCAGCCGCCAGTTGCCGATCCCGTCGAGGATCGCCTGCCGCGACAGCTTCGCCCCATGCAGGAAAAACAGCAGCGCGATCGCGGCGTTGGTGACGAAGCCGAAAACGGTTGCGCCCTCACCCCGGCAGGGCAGGAAAGTGGCGAGGATCACGGCGGTGACCAAGCCAACGATGAACCAGTCGATCGTGGCGGGGAGATTGATACGAGGCATCGTGTGTTAAGCTACCGGTGGGGCACGGCGCACATGGGCGACAACGCGGCGATTGTCCAGCCGTCCGCACGGCATAGCGGGAAAAATCTGGTGAAATCGTCGTGCGGCATGGTGCTACTCACGTGGTTCAGGTGTTTAACGTAATATGTCTGGACGATATAATCCCGCGATACTGAGCAGAGCACCGGCACATCCAATGGCAAGACTCGTGCGCGCCTATGCGGGGCTGATCCCGATCATCCTCCTTGTCGCGCTGCTGCTCGGCTTCGGTCTCTACAACCGGCATGCGACCCGGGACGCGGAATATTGGGTCGACCACACCGAATCGGTCATCGACCATCTGCAGGACCTCCTCCAGGAAGTCGCGGATGTGGAGACCGGCGCGCGTGGCTACATCCTCAGCCAGAGCGAGGATGCGCTGGTTCCCTACGATATCGCGCGCCACGCTATCCCCGAGAATATCGAGGTGCTGTCCCGCCTCGTCGCCGACAATCCGCAGCAGGTGGAGCACACGCAGCAGCTGGCCAAGGTCATCCAGTCGAAAGTCGACGTAATGACCCAGGTGGTGTCGCTGGTGAAGGCCGGGCATCGCGACGAAGTGCTCAACGGCCAGCATACCGGCGTGGGCCGGAAGCTGATGACCGATATCCGCAATCGCATCGGGGAGATGATCGGCGTCGAGCAGACCCTGCTGAACGAGCGCCGCGCCGTGGAAGAGGATGCGCGCCAGAAGGTCCAGCTGATCATCTATGTGCTGGCGGGCGCCGCGTTCCTTGTGGCGCTGCTGTTGCTGATATTGGCCTCGCGCGACCAGAAAGAGCGCGAGAAGGCGGCGGTCGAGTTGATGCGGCTAACCGAGGAGGCCCAGGCGGCGAACCGCGCCAAGTCGGATTTCCTGGCGACCATGAGCCACGAGATCCGCACGCCGATGAACGGCATCATCGGGCTGAACAGCCTGCTGCTGGACACGCCGCTGACACCGCAGCAGGAGGGATTGGCCAAGGGCGTGGCGACGTCCGCCGATACGCTGCTCAGCGTCGTCAACGACATATTGGACATCTCGAAGCTGGAGGCCGGCCGGGTCGAGATCGAGACCATCGACTATTCCCCCTCCGCCGTCATCGAGGCGGCGCTCGACAGCTTCGCGGTATCCGCCCAGCAGAAGGGGCTCGAGATCGCCGGGGTGATCGATCCCGCCGTGCCGCGATGGGTGCGCGGCGATCCCTCGCGCTTCCGCCAGGTGGTGCTCAACCTGGTCGGCAACGCGCTCAAATTCACCAGCGTCGGCTATATCGAGATCACGCTCGACGCCAAGCCGGACGGCGACGGCGGCATGCTGCATGTCTGTGTCACCGATACCGGCGTCGGCATTCCGGAGAAGGCGCGGCAGCTTCTGTTCGGCAAGTTCGTCCAGGCCGACACCTCGATCTCCCGCCGCTATGGCGGCACCGGATTGGGGCTCGCGATCTCCAAGCAGCTGGTAACCTTGATGGGCGGCACGATCGAGGTCGAAAGCGTGGTCGGCGAAGGCACGACCTTCCGCTTCACCGTCCGCTATGCCGCGGCCCGGAGCGAGCCCGCCGCCATGGCGCTGGCGCGGCCCGACCTTCTGAAAGGACGGCGCGTGATCGTCGTCGACGACACCGCGATCAACCGGCGCGCCATCGCCGGGCAACTGGAATCCTGCGGCATCCTCGCCACGACCGTGGCGGAGCCCGCTGAGCTGGTGCCGGCGATCAAGGCGGCGATCGCCGAAGGCAAACCCTATGACGTGGCGATTCTGGACCAGAACATGCCGGACGTCAGCGGCATCGCACTGGCGCGCACCATCCGCGCCACCCGGGCCTTTGCCGATCTTAAGCTGATCCTGGCGACCTCGGTCGGGCTGCCCAACCCCAGCGACGATGCGCGCCATGTCGGCTTCGACGATTTCCTGGCCAAGCCGCTGAAGCATGGGCCGCTGGTCGAATCGCTGTGCCGGGTGCTGGGGCTGGAAGGCCAGGACGTGAGCGCGGCAGCCGGGGCGAAACCGGCGGCGCAGGGCCCCGCCCTGGACGTCCTCGTGGCCGAGGATAACGCGATCAACCAGCAGCTGATCACCGCACTGCTCAAGAAGTGGGGCCACCGCATCACTATCGTGGATAGCGGCATGGCCGCGGTCAGCGCAGCAGCGGGCGGCGATTTCGACATCGTGCTGATGGACCTGCAGATGCCTGGCATGAGCGGCATCGAGGCGGCGCAGCGCATCCGCAAGATCGCCGGCAAACGCGGCCGGGTGCCGATGATCGCGCTGACCGCCCATGTGCTGTCGAGCATCCGCGACGAGGTGCTGGCCGCGGGTATGCAGGAGCACGTCACCAAGCCGATCGACCCCGACGCGCTGGCCGCGGCGATCGCCCGGCTGGTGCCGCGATCGGCCGAAACGGCGCCCCCCGCGCCCGCGGCCCCCAACGCGGAAACGCCATCGAGCGCGCTGAATGACGCGGTGCTCACCCGCCTCGAAGACCAGATCGGCCGCGACGACGTGGCGGAGCTTGCCGCGATGCTGCTGCAGGAGACGCCGGACCGGCTGGCGGAAATTCGCCGCACGCTGGCCGCCGGCGATGCCGCAGCCGCGCGTCAGATGGCGCACGACATCGCTTCGACCGCCGGCAATCTCGGCATCACCGAAGTGGCGGACCTGGCCCATGCGCTGGAGCAGAAATACAACGCCGGCGCCTACGGCGACCTGGAATCGATCGCCGCCCAGATGGATGGCGCCTACTATGCCGCCGCGATCGAGCTGAAGGCCCGGTACGGGCTGGCGGCTTAGGCGACGCTTCTCCCGCAGCCAGGCGACTATTCAGCCTGCGCCGAACGACAGTGCCTGGTCGCCATATCATAGTGCGGCATCGATCTATTTATGGCAGGCCACGAAATTGAAGCTTGGAGCAGGCGATCTCAACACGGAAGCAATAGGATGATCACCGCTTGAACACATCCGTCCCGAACGGCTTCAATCCCGCCTGGCCGGCGTAGCCCAGATGATCGAGGCCGAACATGTCCTCGATCGAGCGCAGCAGACTGTAGTGATTGTACGGCACGTCGGAGACCGTGCCCGGGGCGATGAAGGGTGACACGAGAACGGCGCCGATCCGCCCGCCGCCCGGGCCGTTCACGCCGGGCCCCTGGTCGGGCAGGTTGCCGAAGACCTTGTCCTCCGGCTTGATGTTCGGGCCGGCCTGCTGGCCGCAGCAGGCCGAGCTGTCGCCGCCTTCGAACTTCACTGTCTTCGTTGCCGCATCGAATTTCAGGTCGATATCGGCCTCGTCGAAGGTGACGATCAGCAGGCCATCCTGCCGGAAAGCCGGCGAGGCGAGGATCTGCGGCACCGTGTCGGCAAGGAACTTGTCGGCCGAGACCAGGCCGCCCGGCTGGCCGTCGACGCACTTGCGCCCGTCCTCGCCGCCGTCATGCCCGTCATGGCAGAGATTGGGGGTGATGAAGACATAATTCGGCGTCGTCGCGGCCGATTTGAGATCGTCCACCAGTGCCGGCAGGGCAACGACATTGGCGTCGCACGCCGGGGTATCGATGATCGCGTGGAAATAGACGAACGGGTTGTGTCGGGTGGCATATTGATCGCCCACAGCCGCCTTCTGCGTCTTGTCCGCGGCGCCGATGGCCGGATGGCCGCAAGTCGCCTTCTCCCGTGCCGAGTCGTTGCCCATGTCCTCCATATAGCCTTTCCAGGTCAGGCCCTTGGCCGTGAGCTGGTCGGCGATGGTCTTGACCGACGCGGGATAGACGCAGCCTGACCCGACCGCCTGCCCATCGGCCGTGGTCCCGGTCTGGGTGAACTCGGTGAAATCCCGGCAGTCGCTTTGCGTCACCGGATTGACGCCCTGACCGCTGATCATCGCCAGGTAGTTGTCCAGGCTGAAATGGCCGATGCCGTAATACCGGTTGAGCAGCGCCCCCTGCTTCGCCAGGCCCTTCAGATAGGTCGCCGGCGACTTGGCGCCGAACGTGTAATCGAAGCCCTCGTTCTCCAGCACGATGATGAAGACATGGCCCGGTTTGGAGGCGGGCGCGCCCACGGCTATGCCGGCCACGCTGAGGAACAGGGAACACAGGACGGCGGCCATCGTCGGAAACGGTCGCGATTTCATCGATGAACTCCTCGGAGGTCCCGCACTCAGCGCCGCCTTTGCAGCGCGCCCGAAGCTATATCACGCCGCCGTTTTCGATTGCAGCCAGGCTTCGAGGCCTTCGGTGGCAGTGTCCGCCGTCCGGCGCAGCACGGCCACCGTGGCCTGGGCGGAGGCAAGCTCGCCCGCCTTACAAGATTTCTCGACCGCGCTGGCCAGCTGGCTCACCTTCATGGCGCCGACATTGCCGGCCATGCTGATGAGCGCATGGGCATCGGCCGCCAGCACCTCCGTGGTCTCGGCGGTCAGCATCCGTGACATGCGGGTTTCGAGCTCTGTGCGGAAAGCCTCGACGAACTCGCGCGCTTCCTCGGGAGTCATCACGGAATCAAGCGTGTCCAGGGCGGCGGTTTCAATCCCGGCCTTCACTAGGAGATCGTTCAACGCCGGCGCGGTCGAGGCGGCGTCGGTTCCCGCGACGCCGATCTTCTCGGCGAACTCCGCCAGCTTGCCCAGCAAGGCGGCGGGGTTGACCGGCTTCGACAGATAGTCGTCCATCCCGGCGGCGAGATATTCCTCACGCTGGCCCGCGAGTGCATGTGCGGTGAGCGCGATGATCGGCACCTTGCTTTTCGGCGCGGCCATCTCGCGAATGCGTTTGGTCGCCTGGATGCCGTCCATTTCAGGCATCTGGATATCCATCAGCACGACGTCGTAATCCGCGTTGGCGGCCGCCTTGACCGCCTGCAGCCCGTTCTCCGCGACATCGACCCGGTGCCCGGCCTTGGCCAGCAGCGCCAGGGCGAAGGTGCGGTTGATTTTGTTGTCCTCGACCAGAAGTACGCGGAGCCCGGTGCCCGATCCCACCTGCAGCGGCGGCGCCGGCACGCTGCCGCCCTCCGCCATGCGCCGGCCGGGATTGGAGAAGACCTGGGCCAGGCAGGCCAGCAGGTCGCGCTGGCGCACCGGCTTCAGCAGCACCGCATCGAGATTCTTTCTGGCCCCGTCGCTGTGCCCGTTCTCCCCGGCGGAGGAGATCAGGATGATCTTGGTTTCGCGGAACTGCGGCAGGGCGCGGATACGCGCGGCGAGCGTTTCGCCTGCCATGCCCGGCATCATCTGGTCCAGGAAGATGATGTCGTGCGGCGAGCCGCGATGCCAGGCGCGCTCCACCTCGGCGATGGCGTCGAACCCGTCGCGGCAGCACACGACCTCCATACCGAAGCCGCGCAGCTGACGCGCGAGTATCTCCAGGTTGAGGTCGATATCGTCGACCGCCAGCGCACGCACCCCCTTGAGGTGGGCGGGCATGTCGTCCACCTCGATCACCGGCGCCTGGGCGGCCTTCAGCGGCAGGGTGAACCAGAAGCGCGAACCCTCGCCGATCCGGCTGTCGACATCGATCTTGCCGCCCATGAGCTCGACCAGTTGCTTCGAGATCGCGAGCCCCAGGCCGGTGCCGCCGTAACGCCGAGTGAAGGAACTGTCGGCCTGGGTGAATTTGGTGAACAGGCTCTCCCGCACCTCTTCGGTCATGCCGATGCCGCTGTCCTTGATCTCGAACTGGATCACCGATGCGCCGCCGGCTTCGGACAGCCTGGAGACCTCGACCGCGACGCCGCCCCTTTCGGTGAATTTCACCGCATTGCCGATCAGGTTGAACAGGATCTGGCGGATGCGGCCAGGATCGCCATTATAGGACTGGCGGGCTTCCGGCGCGAGGAACACCGCCAGGTCGATATTCTTCATGTTGGCCTTGCCGGCCAGCAGGGTGACCGTGCTCTCGACCGTCTCGGCCAGCGAGAAGTCGATCTCCTCGATCTCGACCTTGCCGACCTCCAGCTTGGAGATGTCGAGTATGTCGTTGATGACGGTCAGCAGCGCCTCGGCGGAGTCCTGCACCGCCTCGCCATATTGCCGCTGTTCCGGGGTGAGCCGGGTCTGCATCAGGAGGCCGTTCATGCCCAGCACCCCGTTCATCGGCGTGCGGATCTCGTGGCTCATATTGGCGAGGAATTCGGACTTGGCGGCGTTGGCCTTCTCCGCCTCCTCCAGCGCCTTTTCCAGCTCGGCGCTGGCCTCCCGCACGGCCTGGCGCGACGCCCGCACCGACTGAACGAGGTCGAGCCCATAGACGATGATCGGCCCACCGACGAACACGGTGACCACGGCGGCGACGACCAGATGCCCGGCGAAGACCGGCAGTTCCATCGCCGTGGCCAGCAGATCGAACAAGATGACCGAGCCGATGACCGCGATCAGCGTCAGCAGGCTCGTCGCCCGCGCAACCCCGATCCGGCCGAGAAACCGGCTGAATTGCGAAACACCCCGGCGGCGGCTCCGCCGCGCATCCGTCGTCCGTTTTGCTGTGCTCTCAGGTGGCAACTGCATGTCCGATCTTGAGCCAGATTGCCTCAATAGTCCGGCAATAATCTCAACGGGTCAAATAGTTCGAAGTGTTCCGAGCTACAGCGATTGACCCGTTATTCGGTAACACGTAAAGTTTTCGTGATGGTTCCCCTCGGGGATCAAAAGGGAACGCGGTGCGGGCTTCGCCCAACGCCGCGGCTGCCCCCGCAACTGTAAGCGGTGAGCCTGTCGTCACGATGCCACTGAGGCCAATGGTCCTCGGGAAGGCGACGGCGGGCGCGGAACCGTGAGCCAGGAGACCTGCCATCATCCGTGGTCACACGTAGGCAGATCGGGCGGGGTGTCCTGATCGGGAAACCACCGCCGGTCAGCCGGCGGCAAGGACCTGGCTTGCGGTGACGTGCCACGTTCCGCGAGACCTAACATGAAAAACCATCTTCTCTCCCTGTCAGCCCTTATTGCATCCACCGCCCTGCCCGCCTGGGCGCAGCAGACCAACCAGCTGGAAGAAATCACCGTCACCGCCCCGCGCCTGGAGCAGAACCTGCCACAGATCCTGGCGACCCAAGGCGTGCGCGTCGACACCATCCCCGCCGACGAGATCCTGAAACGCGGCTATATCGATATCGCCCAGTCGTTGCAGGCCCTGGCCCCCGGCCTCTATCTCAGCCCCAAGAACGGCCCCTTCGACTATGTCGACGGCTCGTTCCAGGGCTCCCGCACGTCCGACATCCTCTGGCTGGTCGACGGGGTGCGCATCAACAACCGGCTCTATGCCGGCACCACGCCGCTGGACACGCTGCCGGCGGCGATGGTTGAGCGGATCGAGCTCTTGGAGGGTGGCCAGGCGCTGTTCTACGGCACGCAGGGCGTCGCCGGCGCGATCAATGTCGTCACCAAGGAATTCACCGAGACGCCGGACGGCGCAGTCAGCCTGGGCGGCGACACCAACGGCAGCGGCCACGTCGACGGCTATTTCCGCGACAGCCTAGGCCGCAACCACTTCGTGGTCTATGCCGATATGGATATCTCGGAAGGCTTTCAGCCGTTCCGCACCCGGGACTATCAGCCGAGCAGCACAGACCGGAACCGCGCCTATTCGGTCTATACCGTGGGCGCCAAATACGCGCTCGACTTCACCGACGACCTGCGCTTCTCGACGATGTACCAGTTCGACAATGCCAAGCTGGACGATTCCGCGCCCCAGCTTGTCCAGCAGGCGCATAACGAGCGCGACGAGCATATCGTCAGCGGCAAGATCGACTATACGCCCAGTGACGCGATGCAGTTCTTCGCCAAGGGCTATTACCATCGCTGGGCGGCGCACTACACCGAGTACGACAATGTGGTCGGCAGCCCGGGACAGCTCGAGACGATCGAGGATCATGGGCCCTGGGGCTTTACCGATGCCGGCGTCAATCTGATGGGCAAGGTCCAGCTCTTCCCTGGGCTGGACGCCATCGCCGGCTATGACTACCAGGGCTATGACGGCAGCGACGCGGTTCTGGTCATCACCGAAAAGACCGAGGATGTGCATGCCTTCTTCGGCCAGCTGGGGACCAACAAGGATCTGTTCGAAAACGGCACGATCGCCGCCGGCTTCCGCTACAACGACCCGAGCGCGGGCCCGAGCAAGACGGTCTGGGACGTCTCCGGCCGATACGACCTGACCGGCGACCTGTTCGTCCGCGGCCTGGTCGGCACCGCCTTCCGGCTGCCGACGGCGGAGGAGCTGTTCGCCAACGACCCGTTCGACGAGCGCGGCAATCCCGACCTGAAGCCGGAGGAGAGCTTCAACGTCAATGCCTCGATCGGCGGCACGGTGGACGACCGCCACTACCGGTGGGAGGTGATCGGCTTCCTGCGCAACATCAAGAATCTGATCGACTATGCCACCTTCGATGAGCAGACCGACCAGGACGTGTTCGGCAACGTGCCCGGGATGGTGCGGGTACGCGGCGCCGAACTGGACCTGGGTGCCGATTTCACCGACTGGTCGGCGAGCCTCAACTACACCTATTCGCACTCGGTCAACGGCAACAACCTGCAGATCGACCGAATCCCGGTGCATGAACTGAAGGCCACCGCCGAATACCATCCTGACGGGCAGCCGTTCGACCTGACGGCGACGCTGCTCTTCGTCGGCAATATCTACCGCTCGAACCTCATCGATGGGCGGGAGGATTACGGCAACTATCCGGTGCTGGACATTTCGGGCCGCGTCTATCTCGACGAAGACCGGAAAAACATCATCACGGCGCGGCTGGAAAACGTGTTCGACAAGACCTATGCGTCGGGTCTGGGCAATGCCTTCCCCGATGATGGCGGCAACCGCTACACAGATTGGAATCTGGGCGTGCCGCGCACCTTCTCGCTGCGCTACACCTACAAGTTCTAGGGCTTGTGGGCAGTAGCGTAACGAGGAGGCGCATCATCCGCTGGATGTTCCTCACCCACCGCTATCTCGGGATAGCGGTGGGTCTCCTGATGGTCATGTGGTGCCTGTCGGGCATCGTCATGATGTATGTGCGCTATCCGTCACTCCCCGAGGCGCAGCGGATAGCGGCGCTGCAGCCGCTCGATTGGCGCGGCTGCTGCATCGCCGGCAATGCGGTGGATGCGCGGCTGGGCGTGCGCCGGATGCAGATCGAAATGCTCGCCGGCCGGCCGGTGATGCGGATCGCCCAGAGTGACAACCCTACCCGGCTGATCGACCTCACCGACGGCCGCCAAATCGACCATATCGATCCCGATCAGGCGCGGTCCGTCGCCGCTTCCTATGGCGCCGAACCCATGGACATGTCCCGGATCGATCATGATCAATGGACGGTATCGGGCGAATTCCGCCGCGACCGCCCGCTCTACCGCTTCGACCTCGGCGACGCAGCCGGGACCCGGCTCTACGTCTCCGGCACTACCGGCAAGGCGGTGCAGATCGCCACCCGGTCGGAGCGCTTCTGGAACTGGCTGGGCGCCGTGCCGCACTGGCTCTATTTCACCCGGCTGCGCGCCGATACGGCCTTATGGAGTCAGGTCGTCATCTGGACTTCGCTCATCGGCTGCTTCCTCGCCGGCACTGGTCTCTATCTCGGCATCCGGCAATTGCGGAGGGCTCCCGGCGGGCGCTGGTCGCCCTATCGCGGCTTCCTGTTCTGGCACCACCTGCCCGGGCTGGTCTTCGGGCTTTTCGCGCTGACCTGGGTGGCAAGCGGCCTGATCTCGATGAATCCCTGGGGCTTCCTCGACGGCGAGGGCACGGATGCGAGCGATCTGCGCGGCGCATTGCCGTCGGGCGCCGGCATAACCGCCGCCTTGGCCGGCGTTAGACCCGCCGATACCGTCTCACTCAGCCCTGCCCCGTTCGATGGGACCTTGGCCTTCATCGCCACCGCCAAGGATGGAACCCGCCGTCGCCTCGATGCCGCGGGGCAAACGCTTCCGCCACTGGACACGGCGCGCGCCTCGACGCTTCTCGGCGGAGGGCCGGCGGAACTGCTGGATAAAGGCGACGCCTATTATTTCGACAGCCGCAGCCGATCCGCGCTCCTGCCCGTCTATCGGATCGTCGCCGGCAATATCCGCTATTATCTCGACCCGCTGTCCGGCACGGTTCTCAGAGCTTCGGATAGCGACGATCGCTGGTATCGCTGGCTGCATGAGGGGCCGCATCGGCTCGACTTCACGCCGGCACTGCGCAACGGTGCGTTTCGCACACTGGTCATGCTGCCGCTGCTGCTGGGCGCGACCCTGGTCTGCGGCACCGGCGCTTGGCTCGGCATCCGCAGACTGATGCGTCAGGGCTGAACCGTCCGCCAGTACAGCGCGTTCGTCCCGTCGGTCAGGTCGAACATGTCGCGGCCCAGCATGTCGCCCGGCTTCTTGTCCCGCGTGTTGGTGTAGACCGGATAGCCCTGATAGGCCCATTGCCGGCTGCCGTCGCCGCGCAGGGCAATCGACCAGAAGCCGGTCGGCTTTGCGTCGTCGGGAGCCTTGAACGGGACCCATGTCTGCACGCAGTCGCCCTCGCACCCGGCAGTGCCGACCGAGCGGCCGACCGCGGGTGTGGCCGGCGGATCCTCATGGACGCTGTAGCTGCCGAACGAGAAGCGGAACTTGTCGCGGGCATAGAGGGTCATGCCGTCGGCCGTCGCCAGCACCATCTCGCTGCCGTTTTTGCGCACCGTGACAGCCGCCGGAAGGAAATAGCTGTGGAGCGCTGCCGGATGCCATTGGGCATCGGCCAGCATGCCGAGCGCATCCCCCGGCTTGCCGTCGCCGCTGTAGGTGTAAAGCGGCCGGCCTTTATAGGCCCATTGCCGGCTGCCGTCGTCGCGCACGACCACCGTCCAATCGCCGAGCGGTTTGGCCAGCTCGGCCGCCTTCAGCGGCTGCCAGACCTTGGCGCAATCGGCGGCGCAGGTGGACTTGTCCACAGCATCGCCATCGAATGTGTAGAGCGTCATCCCGCGATGATCGACGAACACGTCGCCGACTGCGTTGCGGATATATTTGACCGTGACCGCCGCCGGGGTCGGCATGTCGTCCGGTGCGCCCGGCTGCATGGCGAGCTGCCACTGGCCACCATCGGCGCCCTTGCCGGCGGCATCGCCGGGCTTGGTATCCTTGGCTGAGCGATAAAGCGGATGCCCGTGGACAGCCCATTGCTTACCGCCGTCAGCGCGCGAGACGACCGTCCAGTCGCCGGCCGGCTTGGCGTCCGCCGGCGCGGCCAGGGCTGGCCAAGCGGTGGCGCAGTCGCCGGTGCAGGCCGACTGGCCAGGCGTGGTGTCGCCGCCATAGGTGTAGAGCGCCAGGCCGCCGGCGTCGGTGAACGAGCCCTGGGTCGCGGTCGCGGGCATGCCGGCGGCCATCGCCGAGATATGCAGCGCCGGCTCGACCGTCACGCCCGGCGGCGTCACCGGAACCGAGAAACCGGCCGCATGGGCTGCTACACTCGCAGCCATTCCCAATAAGAGGGCAAGCCCAAAAATCGCCTCCCCCCTTGAGGGGGAGGCGATTTTATAGAAGGACACTTTCATCACACAAACAGCTCGGTCAGCGGGCGCGCGGTACGCATCGAGCCCACGCCCCAGGCATTGACCGACAGGCCGAGGCACTGCTGCACGGTGAGGCCGATACGGGAACCCGGCTCGCCGGCCGCGGCGATATGCAGGCCGGTCTTGATCTTGCCGCTGCCCTTGCCGCCGGCCAGAAACACCGGGATGCTTTCCAGCGTGTGCTGCTTGGCATAGCCGCACTCGCTGAGCGCCATGACGACGGTGCGGTCGAGCAGAGTGCCGTCGCCCTCCTTGACGTCCTTCAGCGTCTCCAGCAGCGTGGCGAAGCCCATCATGATCTCGTTCTCGAAATAGGCCGCGCCGGGCTGATAGCCGAGTTTGTCGTCGATCGGATCCTCGTGGGTGTGGATATGCTGAGTCGTCGGCTCGCCTACCTTGCGCAGCGATGAGGCGCCGTCGGTGTAGGAGATGTTCATCACCCGCGTCTGGTCGCAGGCCAGGGCGTGGGCCAGTATCTGGGCGAACAGCCTGTGGTTCGCCGCCGTGGTCACGACGTCGGTGGCGACCGGCTTCTCATCCGGCTTGGTGGCCTTGGTGCAGGCTTCGAGCGGTTCCGGCTTCTGCAGTTCGATCGCCATCTGCTGCTCGATCTGGCGCAGCGATGTGAAATATTCGTCGAGCCGCGCCTTATCCGCCGCGCCGAGCTGGCCGGCCAGCTTCTCACGCGAATCCTTGATCGCCGACAGCACGCTCTTCTCCGCCATCACATGCGGATCGGGCTTGAAGTTGGCGGAATTGGGATCCTGGAAATCCGGCCCGAACAGGCGGGCATAGAGCGCCACCGGCGAGGCCTCGGCAGCGTTGATGATGCTGTTGCTGCGCCGGCTGATGGTGTTGTTGGGGTTGCCCATCGGCGAGACTTCCAGCGAGCGGAAGCGGGTGTTCGGGCCGACATTGTCGGCGATCAGCACGTCGATCGACGGGTCGGGCTCCTTGCCGGTGGTGCCGGTGATGATCCCGCGCATGCCCGACTGGTGCGGCGTCAGGCCGTTGCCGTCCAGGAAGGTCTTGAAGCCGGAGAAGATCGAAATCTGGTCCTTGTAGGGCGTCAGCATCGCAAGCTCGGGCGCCATCTCGTAATTGGCGCCGAGCTGCTTCGGCTCCCACCGGCCCGGCGTCAGGCCGCAGCCCCAGAACCAGGTGCCGAAGCGGGTCGGCAGCGGCGCGCCGCTGGCCAAAGCCGTGCCGTTGATGTTGAGGAAACAGTCGAGGAACGGCAGCGCCACCGACACCGCCGCACCGCCCAGCAGTCCGCGCATGAAACCGCGCCGGTTGGGCGCGAGGTCCGCCAGTCTTTGTGTCACGTTCATTGTCCAGCTCCTGGAAGAGAGGCCTGCCGTGTCGGCTTGGTTTCGGGTTCGGGCGCGATGACCCGGGTGAAGACATCGCTGGTCACGATCTGGCGCATCAGCGGCCGCAACTTGTAGCCGTCGGCGGTGAAATCCTTGGCCAGATCGGCGCGCAGCCATTCGGTCTCGCTCTTGGTCGGCTGGCGGCCGACGGCATAGGCGTATAACCGGTTGACCAGGCAGGCCGTCGTGGCGGGATGATCGTGGACCGCCTTGCCCAGCCCTTCGGCACTGCTGAACTTCACGCCGTCGATCTCGCCCGCGGCATCGATCGCCTCGCCGTTCTCACCGGCGCGGTAGGTGCCGATGGAGTCGAAATTCTCCAGCGACAGGCCGATCGGGTCCATCATCTTGTGGCAACCGGTGCAGGTCGGCTGGGTGCGATGAGCCTCGAGCCGCTGGCGGACGGTCTTGTAGAGCGGATTCTTGGTGTCCTGGACGACGTTGAAATTCACGTTGCCCGGCGGGTCCGGCACCTTCTGGCATAGGACTGTCTCGCGCAGCGCCTTGCCGCGCAGGGTCGGCGAGGTGCGGCCCGGATGGGAATGCAGCGACAGGAAGCTGATCTGCATCAGGATGCCCGAGCGCGGATCGTCGGCCGGGAAGCTGTAGGGCTGCCAGCCGTCCGGCATGGCGCCCGGCGCGTCCTTCGACACCGGAATGCCGTAGACCGCCCCAAGCGGCCGCGACATGAAGGTGTCGCGGGTGGTGAACAGGTCGCGATAGTCGCCGTTCTTCACCAGCAGGTGGTTGGTGATGGTGCGGAGCGTCTGTTCCTGCGCGTCGGTCGCCAGGCCGAAGCTGTATTTCGGATAGATCGTCGGGTCCTTCGCCAGGTTGTTGAACCCGTCGAAGCCGAACATGTCGGCGAAATAGGCCCGCGTTCCGGCCTCCAGCCTGGGCGAGGCCAGCAGCCGGTCGACTTGGCTGTCGAAACCGGCCTTGGTGTCGAGCTCGCCCTTCTCGGCCGCGGTCAGCAGCACGTCGTCAGGCGCGCTGTCCCACAGGAAGAAGCTGAGGCGCGCCGCCTTGGAATAGGGGTCCAGGGTCCACTGGCCGGAATGATTCTTGTCGGGGACCGATTTTTCCCAGGTGAACAGGAACTGCGGCGCTTGCAGCATGGTGGTCAGCGTGACCTGCAGCCCGCCGTAGAAGTTGCCGACGGTCTTGGTCGCGTCGGCCGCGCCATTGACCAGGTTTGTCTGTTCCTCCCCGGTCAGCGGGCGGCGATAGAGCAGCCGGCCGACCTGGGCGATGAACTGCCCGGCGCACGTGTCGTCGGGCGCGCTCGCCGAAGCCGGCTTGCAGTCGATCATGCTGTCACGATGGACCTTGTCGAAGACCTGGGCCGAGATGCTGCGGGCCATCTTGCCGTATTGCTCCAAGCCCGAGGCCGGAACGCTGACCTTGCCGGCGCCGACCTCGATCAGGCCGCTGTCGCGGATATCGGGCTCGAACCGGCCGCCGATAGTGATGTCGCTGCCGAAGACGTCGGCAATGACGTGCTGGTACTGGGTCTGGGTCAGCCTGCGCAGCACCGTCGGGCCGCCGGCAACGGTGGAGATCTCGGTCCGCTTCGGCGCGCTCTGCCCGGTCAGCTCAGGAAAGGCGATGATCGCCGCGCCGGCGATGAGCACCAGCGCGACGCCGCCGAACAGTAGTTTACTCTTACTTCCCATACCCTTTACTTCCCTCTGGCGGCGCCCTCGGTCGTCGGTGTCAGTTCGGCGCGCCGGTCGTCGGCATGGGTGATGAAGGCCGGCACCGCCTCCAGCAGCCAGGTGGAGGAGATCATCCGGTTCTCCCCGGTCTTGGGATCGGGATCGGCGTCGGCCGCGTTCTTCAGCGCGTAATAGAAGCCCGGTAGGTCGATATTGTTGGTCGCATCGACGCCCCACCCCTCGGACCCGTACTGCCAATAGTACGGGAACCAGGGGGAATAGCCGCCGATGAAGCCCCGCAGGGAGCCGTCGGCCGCGATCTGGAGGCGCATCTTCGCCTTCGTGAAATGGAACTCCTGTATCCAGAACGGGTCGCCCAGCATGTTCATCTCGAACGTGTCGGTCGTGATCATCCCGTCCTTCATCGTGCCATGCACGACGTTCTGCCAGCGCGGATTGGGGTCCGAGGAGAAGGTCAGGTCGGTCTCGACATTGCCGCCGCTGTCCTTGGTCGGCGCCTCGAAGGCGCGGGTGATTCTGACGGTGACGTCCTTGTTGTTCTTGGGATCGTCGGCGCCGTCGATCTCCACCAGCCAGGCCGGCATCTGTTCGTAGATGACGTTCCAGTAATTGAGCTGGAGCGGCGGCCGGTCGGTCAGCGTGTGAGTCTTCACCTCGTTGATGCAGCCCAGCACGCGGTAGAGCTGGTTCTTGACGCCCTTCTCGCCCGTCTCCGGGTCGGTGAAGTCGTTCTTGCCGACCTTGCCGTCCAGGTTGAAGCCATAGCCCATCGGCCCTTCGACCAGCTTCAGGTGCGGGTCCGGCACCGAAGTGGGGATGGCATAGGCGTCGGCAGGTTTACCGTTTACCCGGCCGCGCATCTGGGCGATCGGGATCGTCTGCCGGAACTTGGACATGTCGAGGAAGTCGTTGATGTATTTCTCGACCGCCTCATGCGACATGCCGATCGCGGACAGTTCTTTGCGGTAATAGATTTCCGGCCCGTCATTGACGCCGTGGGGGCAGTCGCGGCCCTGCGGGTCGGCATATTCCGCCTGGTTGAACCAGCTGACGACGAAACCCCTAGTGTGGCCTGGTGGGGTCTGCCCGGCCATCGCCGGCGCCGCGAAAGAGGCAGTCAGCATGAGCGCTGCCAAAGCCGTCTTGTGTCCCCGCCATATCGCCATCTCGGCTCCTCCCGATCCGACATTTCCCTGAGGAAATGTTTCACTTTCTTAAATGTATAGCCACAGGCCGAGAATAGCCACCCTCACGCACCGTGAGAGTGCCATTTCATCCGGCCTGCGGCGTACCCCGCCATATCCCCTCGCCCTTCGAAACCGGGCTTGCGCTTTAATTATCGTATGCCATACGCTAATAGCGCAGCCGAGGGCTTGTCAATGACGGATCGTTCATTGAGTTTGCAACGCATGACACAGATCGATCAGCCGCTCCGCAAGCGGCCGGGCCGCCCGCCGCGGGTCAGTGGCGACCAGGTCGTGCAGGGTGCGCTGGAACTTCTGGCCGAAGTGCCGCTGGAGCAGTTCTCGCTCAACATGCTGGCCAGGCATCTCGGCCTGTCGGTGATGGCGCTCTACACCTACTTCCCCAGCCGCGACGCCCTTCTGGAAGCCGTCGGCGTGCGCGTGTTCGAGCTGTTCGAGGCACCCAAGCCACAAGACGACTGGCAGGCCTATCTGATGGCATGGCTGCGCGCGCTCCGCCGCCACGTCGTCGCCCATCCGGTGGCGTTCAAGCTGATGGGCTGGAACGGTCATGTCGGCACCGCCTGGCTGGGGGTCAGCATGCCGATCGCCGAGCTATTCAAGGCCCAGGGCCTGTCTGGCCGCCGCCTGGCGCTGGCGACAACCTGGTTCACGACAGCAGCCGTCGGCATGTCGCAGGGCGCCCGCGACGCCGGACGCTTCCGCCAGATGGAAGCAATCGCCGCCGCCGGAGATCTGCCCGCGGGCCAGCGTGACGCCGCGGTCGAGGTCTGGGAAAACCTGCAGGAGATCGATGTGGAGGCGACGGAGGACTTCCTCCATCGCAGCATCCTGCTGCCGCTGAGCGAACTGATCGCCGAGGCGAAATAGTCTTTGCTGAGGCGCCGTTCACAATTGTAGCCTCACGTCCGTGGCGCAAAACCAATCACACGAAGCGCCTGAGGGGACCTGACTTCATGGATTCGCTGATCGCCGCCGTGGCATTGCCCGAGGCCGACGACGCCGGGCCGCAGAGACTGACGGTGCGCGACCGCCTCGCCATGGCGGTGATGGTGAGTGGCGGCTGGTGGATGGCGCTGATCTTCACCGCTATCGCCCCGGTCCTCTCGACCATGTCCGACCAGCTGGGTGGAGCGAAGAACGGCTATTGGATCGGCCAGCTGACGATGACGATCCCCGATATCGGGATCATCGTCGGCGGCCCGATCGCCGGGTTGCTGGTCGAGCGCTACAGCGCGCGGATGCTGCTGTTCGCCTCCTTCGCCCTTTATGCCGTCGCCGGCGGGGCGGGAATGATCGTCGATGACGGCACTTCGATGCTGTCGACCCGCCTCCTGGTTGGCCTCTCCGGCGCGGGCATCGCGACCTCGACCACCGCGCTGATCGGCAACCGGTTCGAGGGCGCGACCCGGGTCCGGGCGCTGGCGATGTGGAGCGGGTTCGGCGCGCTGGGAGGCTTCCTGTCGGCGATGATCGCCGGCTGGGTCGCCAATTGGGGCGGCGGCTGGCATGCGCCTTTCAGCCTCTACGGGCTGGCCGCGGTGCCGCTGATCATGGCGCTGTTCGTTCTGCCGACGCGCAAGCGCCCTGCTGCCACAAAAGCCGAAAAAGTTGCAGTACCGTCGATCCGGCATCTGTGGCCGCTCTATGCCGGCATGATTCCGGTCTATGTCGCCGTGTTCATGACCGGCGTGCAGCTTTCCTTCCTGCTGGGAGCCGACCGGATCAGCGATCCGGTGACCCAATCCTGGGTCATCGCCACCGCCTCGGCCGGCAGCATCCTGGGCGCGCTCTCCTTCGCCTTCCTGCGGCCCCGGCTGGGCACCCGGGGAACGATGATGATCTTCATCGCCCTGATGGCGGCCGGGAACCTGATCATGCCCTTGACCGCCAACCCGGTGATCATGGCGATCGGTGCGGCGCTGAACGGCGCCGGCGGCGGCATGGCCAACCCCTATTTCGCCGCCGTGCTGATCGATCGCGCCCCCGTCGCGGCGCGCGGCCGCGCCATCGGCCTGCTCTACACGACCCAGTTCTTCGGCGAGTTCATGAACCCGTTCGTGGTCACGCCGCTGGCCGGGCTGCTCGGCATCCACGGCGCATTCTTCGCGGTGTCGGCGCTGCTGATCGCGGGCGTCGTGGGCGTGACCCTGTACCGGGGCCGGACAGCGGGCTGACTAAAACGTGAAATCGTCAGGCGGCAGGGTCGAAGCCGGAATGCCGGCGCCCACATCGACGAAGCGGAAACTCGGCGCCGCCTGGAGCTGGGGCAGAACGGCCATGTTCTCCCACTTCACCGCCTGGAGGCCCTCCGCGCCGACCAGCAGCATGGGCGGCTTGCCGGGACCGTCAGGTTCCAGCGGCAGGATGACGAGCTCATGCGGCGCTTCTATCCCGCTCGAAAACTTCACCTGCATTTCGAACGTCGCCCCGCAAGGCCGGTGGGCCATCGTCCAGAAGCGATAGCCGGCCGCGCGGTGCAGTTCCGGCGCATAGAGATGGACGGCGTTCTTGCCGGTCAATTCGAACCCGAGGCTGAGCCGGATCGCCGTGCCGGCCAGCCGGCAGAGGGTAAGATCGCGTGACAGCACCTCGAACAAGGCGATATGCGGCAGATGCCGCGCCAGCGCGGTGGGATCGATTTCCGCGCTGCGCGGCCGCAGGCGGTCGCCGCGCAAGCTTTGCCAATAGCCGACGATATAGCGGCACGCCTCCGTCGTGGGCGAGAGGTCGAAGACGGGTGCGGCCGGTGGTTCTCCGGCAATCGGCGGACCGCTTGGTCCCTTGCCGAAGAAACGGGGAAAACTCAGTTTCATCGCACGGGAATCCGTCAGGTCCAAAATTCTTCAGATTACTTACAGCAGTCCGGGAATGCACGCATTCAGATTTCCGCGGATCGCGGGCCGCGCGGGACCTTTTCGTCAGGCTCGGGCTTTAGCCCTGCATGACGGAAGCGAAAAATCCCGGCGAGCGGAACGTCCCGGAGCATATCCAGCAGACGATCGACAGCATCGCCGAGGTCCATGCGCGCCACCAGCGCCAGGCGACACGAGCGCAACGCTTCGTACAGAGCGCTGTCCTGTGGCTGGTGCGCCCGCGCTTCATCGTCTTGTTGACTCTGATCGTCACTGCCTGGGTCGCGGCCAACCTGATCCTGGCAGGGAGCGGCAGGGCCTTCGATCCGCCGCCCTTCCCGATCCTGCAGGATATCGGAACGCTCGCCGCGCTCTACATCACGGTGCTGATCCTGATCACTACGCAGCGGGAGAAGGAGATCGGCGAGCATCGCGAGCAGCTGACGCTGGAACTCGCCATCCTGGCCGAGCAAAAGAGCGCCAAAATCATCCAGTTGATCGAGGAAGCGCGGCGCGATAACCCGCTGATCGGCGACCGCCATGACGCCGAGGCGGCTCAGCTCGCTGTCCCGGCCGACCCGGCGGCGGTGCTCGACGCCATCAAGGACACGCACGGCGCGATGGGCGAAGCCGGCGATGCGCCACGACCGGAAAAAGGCTGATCAGGCGGTCGTCGTCTCCCGCCGAGCCGTTTCGGCCCCCTCGGCGCGGGCGGTCTCGCCGCATTCCTCCCGCATCTTCTCGACCTCGGGTTCGTCCAGCTTCTCGATGCCCATATAGGCGTCGCGGGCATCCTGGGTAGCGCGGATCAGTTCGTCGAGCTTGGCCTGCAAAGCGGCGCCGTCACGGTTCTGGGTGTTCTGGATCAGGAAGACCATCAGGAAGGTGACGATGGTCGTCCCGGTATTGATGATCAGCTGCCACGTGTCGGAGTAGTTGAAGATCGGCCCGGTAACGGCCCAGACCAGGATGACCAGGAAGGCGATCGCGAAAGTGATCGGCTTGCCGGTAGCATGGGCGACCCGGTTCGAGAACTTGGAAAAGCCGGACGAGAAGGTCGGCGTATTGACCTGGTCGACGGCCTTGCGCGCGGCGCGATTGGCGCTCTCCAACGTATCGCGCGGTGCTGTATCTGACTTCGCGAGCGCGGCTGCTGAATTCATGGCGGTATCTCTGCCTGGGAACGGACAATCAGCTAATCCATTCGCGGGCTCATCTGTTCCCGGGCGGCTCCGTCGGGCGCGGCAGACCGTCTAATCTTTTAGGAAACAGGGATTTCCCACGCAATACTATACGCCTGCGTGAGAAATCCCGTCGCTGTTCTTACGCCTTCGGCGCCCACTGGCCCTTGCGTTCCAGCATGTCGACCAGTCGCTTCTTCATCGGCAGCACCCAGTCGCGCTTGAGGTCCGCATTCAGCAGGCCGGCATCCTCCAGCTCGTCGCACAGCCGCATCTGGTGGGCGAAGTCGAACAGGTCGTATTGCGAGGTGAATTTCCCGTCGCCGCCATAGGTGATGTAGGAGACGCCGTGCTGCTCGTAATAGGTCCCGTCGGGGCGCTGGCCGGGGCCGCGGTTGACCCAGTGGGTGATCACGAAGTCGCCATTGATGGCGTAGTTCAGGATCGGGAACGACCAGCCGGCCCAGCCCGAGCCGACATCCATGTCACGGCCGTAATGCGTGCGGCGGATCTCCTCGCGGCCGTTGGCGACGACTGCGATCGTGCCGCCGTAGGGGCAGGTATAAACGCATTCGGGCGCATAGAATTCGTCGGCGATCCACGACCAGGTGTTGCGCCGCTCGGCCTCGACGAAGGCCTCGCGCAGGCCGAGGATGGTTTTTTCGACTTCCGCGTATGGATGCGCCATGCTGATTCCCCGATGCGTTTTTGCCAAAGGCGTTTTAGGTTGATGGAACACTGTGTTCCGGTCCAAAACCTTTAACCACAGCCGAGCATCGAGGGGAATTGGGAATGAGCGACGCCGCAACCGAACGGGTTCTGTCCGGCCGCGCCTGGGACGATTTCTGCGAGAACGTGCGCCGCGCCGGCCATATGGTCGACAAGTTCGGCGACGAGGCCGGACCGCTCGACAAGGCGGAATGGTACCGCTTCATGACCCGGCTGATGCGCAATGCCTTCGAGCGCTTCATGGAGAATGCCGAGCCCGACCGGCCCCGCCTGCGCGATGCGCCCTGGCGCCAGGGCATCAATTTCCAGTCGCCCGACCAGGATCACCTGCTGGCCGAATTCCCCGACGGCTCGCGCGAATACAAGATCAGCGGCAACAAGGGCACCATCCCCTATTTCATCATCGCCTCCTGGACGCACAAGCACTCGGCCGATTACGGCGCGCGCGACTGGGCCGAGGCTGGCGTCGGGGGCCTGAAGGAATTCGACCCGGCGACGTTGCAGACCCAGAGTTTCCTGCAGAGCGACTTCATCGACTGCGACGCCAACGGCAATTTCGAGGTCTTCGTCAGCCAGAAGCCGCATCGGCTGAACTGGCTGCGCATCGCGCCGGACTGCGTCGGCCTGCTGATCCGCAATGTCTTCCACGACCGGTCGAAGGAGACGGCGCCGACCTTCAAGATCGAGTTGCTGGACGACGCCACGCCGCGCCCGATCCGCGCCGACGAGGTTTCCGCCAACCTCAACAAGAGCGCCCAGATGGTGCTGGGCTATGCCGAGCTGGTGCGGTCATGGTGGCAGGACAATCTGTCCAAGCGGCCGAACCGGCTGCGCTTCTCCCAGGCGACCTACCTCTCGAACGGCGGCGTCGCCGACCGGCATTTCGGCTTCGGCGTCTGGGACCTGCCCGCCGACAAGGCGCTGGTGCTGGAATACAACCCGCCCGAATGCGAGTACTGGATCTTCCAGCTCTGCAACATGTGGCAAGAGAACCTGGACAATTACGAGGACGGCCAGGGCTACGTCACCAAATACACCGCCCATTACGAGCCGGACGGTCTGGTGCGGGTGATCGTCTCGGCCACCGATCCCGGCATCGGCGGCAACTGGGTCGAGACCTTCGGCCATGTGAAAGGCGGCATGGGCCTGCGCCTCATCAAGACCAGCACCCCGCCGCCGGTCACCGCCTATGTGGTGGATTTCGCGGACTTGAAGGCCAAGGGGCTCGCCGCCCTGACGGCCGACAAAGCGATCGTCAGCGGGGAAATGACGGACTGAGCGGTGCGGGCGGAAAGGGTCCCGCATGCCCTCGATCCGAGCCTGCCCGCTGCCCGAAGGCGCCCTCCTGTCAAGGTATGCGCAGGCCGGCGCCTACACGGACTGCTTCACAACGGAAATCGCCAGGCCGATCTCCCACGCCGCCTATGTCGAGGCGTTTTACACCACCGCGTTATTCAAGCTGGAGCGGTTCCTGCTGACGTGGTTCGTCGCCAAACCCTCGACCGACACCCAGGCGCGAGCCCTCGCCTCCGGCGCATCGAGCACTTTCGCAGCCTGGCATGTGGAAGAGCGGAGCACCGATCAGCTTTTGGTGTGCGATTACCGCGGTTACACGCGGTCGTGGCTCATGATCGGTCCGTCAGGCGATGGGGGCGCATCCCTCACGCGCCTCTATTTCGGGACGGCGGTGGTGCCGGCCCGCGACAGGGTTTCCGGGCGGGCCAAGTGGAGCTTCCCCTTCAAGGCGCTCCTGGGTTTTCACAAGCTATATTCCCGTGCGCTGCTTCACGCGGCGCGCTGTCGCGTGGAACGGATCGGCAGGCCCTAAGCCCCCGGTCAGTGCAGCGGCCAGGCCATCCGGATCAGCAATGTCCCCAGCGTTGCCACGATGATCGAAAGGGGGAGGCCCAGCGGCCAGTAATCGCCGAAACGGTAACCGCCCGGCCCCATGACCAGCGCGTTGTTCTGGTGCCCGATCGGGGACAGGAAATCGCTGGAGGCGCCGAGCGCGACCGCCATGAAAAACGGGTCCGGCTGGTACCCCAAATTATGCGCCAGCGTGAAGGCCACGGGCCCCATGACCAAGACGGCCGCCGCGTGATGCAGGAACGGAGTGACCGCCATCGAAACGACCACCACAAGGCCCAACGCCAGCGTATCGGGTAGATGCATGGCGACGTGAGTCAGGCCGTCGGCGATCAACGACGACACACCTGTCAGCTTCAGCGCCTCACCGACCGGTATCAACGAACCCAGCATGATGATCACCGGCCAGTCGATCGCTTCATAAGCCTGCTTGGGCGTAATGAGATTGAGCAGAACCACCAGAACGGCCGCCGCGAAAAAGGCTACGTCGGTGGCGACAAGCCGGAAGCTCACCGCGATCATCACGAGCAGCAGAATGCCGATCGGCAACAGGCTGCGCCGGCGGCCGCGCAGGATACGGCCGTGTCCAAGCAGGGGAACACAGCCGAGCGACGTCAATGTTTCGTCAAGCATCTTCTGCCGGCCTTGTATGACGACGATGTCGCCGGCTTCGAATGTCGTTTCCTGAATGCGGGTGCGAATGGCTTTACCCCCGCGCTTCACCGCCAGGACCGCGATCTCATACCGGCGGCGCAGGCGCAGAGATTGCGGTGACTGCCCCACCAACGGCGAGTCCGTCGAAATGATCGCCTCGACGGTCTCGACCCTGTCCTCGGCGGCCGGCGTGTTTTTCAGGCTGTCAGGTTCGTGAAGTTTGATCCCCGTCCGATCGAGCAGCGCCTGAAGGGCAGCGGGATCGATCTGGACGGAGATGATTTCGCCGGGAACGAGGTGCGTGCGGGCGTTCGCGATGTAACGGTGGCCGTCTTTTCTCACGATCGACGTCGCGGTCGCCTCTCCCCCGCTGGCCTCTTCCAGCTCGTGCACGGTCTTCCCGACCAGCCAGGAATTCTCCGGAACGATCAGTTCGCTGGTGAAAGTTTCGATCAGGATCCGATTGTCGCGCCCTGGCCTGCGCCGGGTCCGCGGTATCAACCGCCAGGCGACGCTCAGGAACAACACGCCGACAACGGTCAGGGGCACGCCGACCGGGCTGAAATCGAAAAGCGTGAAAGGACGCCCCGTCAGCTCCTGGCGGACCGTCGAGATAATCAGATTGGGGCCCGTACCGATCAGCGTCATCGTCCCGCCGACCAGGGAGCCGAAAGCCAACGGCATGAGATAGCGCGACGGCGGCCGCCGGGACCGTTCGGCGATCTGGATCGCGATCGGCATGAAGATGCCGAGCGTTCCGACATTCTTCATGAAAGCGGAGAGGCCGGCCACCGCGGTCGTCAGTACGCCGACCTGGACCGAGGTGCTCGTCGTGCTTCCGAGGATTCGCCGGATCACGGCTTCGATGACTCCGGACAGTTCGATCGCCCGGCTGAGTACGAGCACCGAGGCGATGATGATGATCACCGAATTGGAGAAGCCCGAGAACACCCGGTCGGGCGGCACGATCCCGGTGAGGGCCGCCGCGGTGAGCGCCAGCCCGCCGACGAGATCGTAGCGGAGGCGATCCGAGGCGAACAAACCCAGCATGATAACCAGGATGGAAAGGGCTTCGATCTGAGGGAGTGTCAATCCGGCCTACGCGAACTGGGGAAAGAGCTTGATCTGCACAGTCCGATACCGTGTCGGCGTCTTATTCGCCAGAGCGAGTTGCGCCGGCGGACACGATGTCGCCACAATTCAAGGCTTCAGACGACCGGCGGGATGATCCCCAGCTCCTGATACCGGCGCATATATTTGCGGACCATATCGGCGGTGTCGATGCAGCCGTGGAAGCCGGCCCGGCGGATTTTTATCGTGCTTTTGAGGCCGTAGCGAATGACGTCGGCCGGCGCGATCGGCACCGTCCAGGAGCTGCCGACCTCCAAGGATTCCCCGAACAGGGCCTTGACGTCAGCCGGCGCCCGCAGCCCGTATTTGCGGACCATCTGCGGCCACAGCGGCAGCAGCTTCTCCAGTTCGGGAATGATCTGGAAGTCCTGCGGCGGGCCGAGCTCCATCTTCAGACTCTCGGCGACGATCGGAAAAGCGTCGTGCAGCCTGAAGATATCGCCGTTGGTGATGTTGAAGATTTCGTCCCGGGCCGTATCGGCCTGCGCCGCCCATTCCAGGCCCTCGGCGATGACATCGGCATCGGCGACATCGGTCACGACGCTGGTGCCTGATGGCTGGGGCAGCGAAAGGCCGGCCTCCTTCCGTAAAGCGGCGAAGACGCCGAGCACGAGATAGGAATTCATGTTAGAGCCGATCGAATCGCCGGCAATCATCGCGGCGCGGAAGATGGTCCAGGCCCAATCCCGGCCGGCCTGCATGTCCGCGATATAATCTTCGTGCCGGTAGTAGAAATTCTCGTGCGGGATGCGGGGCAAGGTTTCCTTGAACGGGGTCGGCATCGCGCGGTCCCACAGATGAGCGCCATAGGCCTTGCCGCCGTGGACGAGGAAGATGTGCCGGAAATCCACGGCGACCGCGATCAGCGGATCGAACACGTTCCTCAGCATCGCCATGTTCTTGGCCGCCTGCGCCGGATCCTGCCAGCCGGCGATCATGTTGCCTTCCAGCTCGTTGACCGCGCAGTAGGCGATGTGCGTGACGTCGCCCATCGCCCCGAAAACGCGCCTGCACGCGGCCTCGTCGAGCAGGTCGACGGATATGTGGCGCGCATTCTCCAGCGGCACGAACGGCTTGCGCCGGGACACACCGACAACCTCCCAGCCGGCAGCCCGTGAGAACAGCTTCATCGCCGCCGTCCCGACGAGGCCGGATGCGCCGACGATGAGGATTTTCTTGTTGGTCATGACGCTTGCTTCCACAAACAAAAAGCCCCCGCCTTCGCAGGCAGGGGCTTTCGTCTAAACGAATAGCCGGAAAATCAGCCGCCGTCGGCGAATTCCGGGAAGAGGGTCATGCCGCCGTCGACGAACAGGGTCTGGCCGTTGACATAGTCGCTGTCGTCCGAGGCCAGCCACACCGCGGCCTTGCCGATATCGACCGCCTGACCGACCCGCTTGTAGGGGATCAGCTTCAGCAGGGATTCCAGCGCCTCGGGGGTTTCCCAGGCCGGGCGATTGATCGGGGTGGCGATGGCGCCCGGGCCGATGGCGTTGATGCGGATCTTCTGCGGCGCCAGCTCTTGCGACAGGGTCTGGGTGAACATGCGCACGCCGCCCTTGGACGAGGCATAGTTGGCGTGGCCGGCCCACGGAATGATCTCATGCACCGACGACATGTTGATGATCTTGCCGATGGCGCGGGTGCCTTCCGGCGCGGTGCCGCGGCGGATGAATTCCTTCACCGCGCGCTGGGCGCATAGGAACATGCCCGTCAGGTTGATGCCGATGACCTTGTTCCATTGGGCCAAGGTCATGTCGACGAACGGCGCGTCCTGCTGCAGGCCGGCATTGTTGACCAGGATGTCGATCGTGCCCCACTTGGAGAGCATCTCGTCGAACATGCGGTTGACGTCCTCTTCCTTCGAGACGTCGCCCTGGACCGGATAGGTCTGGCGGCCCATCGCGGTGATCTCGTCCACCACCTTCTGGGCGCCCGGCAGGCTAGAGGAATAGTTGACGACGACGTCGGCGCCCGCCTTGGCGAGCTCGATCGCGACGCCGGCCCCGATGCCGGAGCTCGACCCGGTGACGAGGGCCTTTTGGCCCAATAACGGCTGGTAACTCATCTGGTCTCTCCCTGTTGAATTGGTCTGTTCAGTCTCAGTGAGGGGTTAACTGCGCCATTCGTCGATGAGCGAAGCCGCCAGCCCGGTCCAGCCGGTCTGATGCGACGCGCCCAGGCCGGCCCCGGTATCGCCATGGAAATACTCATGGAAGAAGATGTAGTCGCGCCAGTGCGGATCGTTCTGGAACTTGTCGATATTGGCATAGAGCGGCCGCTTGCCGTCCTTGCGGACGAAGATCTTGATCATACCCTCGGCGATGTATTCGGCGATGTCGCCGATCGTCCATTGCTTGCCGTCCTTGCCGGTGACGGTCAGATCGTGGCCGTAAGCCTTGGACAGCTTGCGGAGCGATTCGATCATCAGGAAGGCGGTCGGGAACCAGATCGGGCCGCGCCAGTTCGAGTTGCCGCCCTTGATCTTGCAGTCGGCCTCACCCGGCTCATAGGTCACCGAAGCGCCGCCCAGGCTGAACGGATGCTCCAGGTGATAGGCCGACAGGCTGCGCAGGCCGTATTCGGACAGGAACTCGTCGGGATTGCAGATCCAGTCGAGCATGCGCTTCAGCTGGTCCTGGTCGACGATGGTCAGCGCCAGATTGTGGTCGCCGTCCTTGTTGTCGATGTGGTTGACGACGTGGCCGGCCAATTCCTTGCGGTTTTCGACGAACCAGTCCAGCCCGCCCTTGAACTCCTTGAACTGGCTGACCCACTCGGTCTCCAGCCGCTCGACGGCATAGAGCGGGATGAGGCCGACCAGGGAGCGGACCTTCACCTTCTCGAAATGCCCGTCAGGGTAACGCAGCACGTCGTAGAAGAAGCCATCCTCCTCGTCCCACAGATTGTAGTTGCGGCCGC
>DATBAZ010000504.1:0-5198 GCA_036271255.1 Alphaproteobacteria bacterium | reverse complement strand
CGGTCCGGGTAGTTTGGGTTCTGCGGGAGCGGGAGAGCGGTTTGACGGCCAAAACCGGCAACGGAATCACCGGCAGACGGACATTCGGCGCAGGGACGGCTATTGCCGTATTGCTGGCCGCCGCCTCCGCGCCGGCCGCATCGCCGCCGCAGGCTCAAACCGTACAGCTTTCGATCGGCGGCGGTGCAGTAGACAGTGCCGCCTATCGCTGGAGCTCAGCCTTGGCGGAGGTGCTGTCCCGGCCGCCAGGCCTGCCGGACTGCGATCCGGCCAGCCCCTGCGGTGTGCCAGGCGTGATCGCCGGCGCCCAGACCTACGATACGACCCAGGACCTGCTGGCCGCGCTCACCGACAATCGCATCGCCACCGCCGTCATCCCGGCTCTGTCGCTCTTCCGGCAGCGCTGCGAGACACAAAAAGGGCGGAGCACCCCGGCAATCACCGCGCTCAAGGTGCTCTATCGCCAGCCGCTCTACCTGGTGGTGCGCGGCGGCACCGGCGTGATCGCCAGGCCGGCCGAGTGGATAAAAAAGACGGTTGCCGTCGGTCCGACCGGCAGCGATTCCGAGGTCGTGACCCTGGCGTTGCTCGACGCCTATAAGGTGCCCCGCGCCAAGGTGAAGCTGATGCGTCTGCCGGCGGCCACCCAAATCGACGCCATGCGTAACGGCACGGCCAATGTCGGCGTTTTTCTGGGACACGTCTTCGACCGGCAGGTCGGCGACCTCGTCGCCAAGGGCTTCACCCTGATGTCGCTGCCCGACACGCCGGAGCGGGCGAGGCTGCTGCAGAACCTGGCCGTGTTCGAGCCCAGCGCGATCCCGCCCGATACCTTCCCAGGCCTGCCCGCGATCTCGAACCTCGCCCAGCCGGTCGTGTGGGCGGCAGGCCCGGGCCTGGACGCGAAGCTGGCTCAAAAGCTCGTGACCGGGATGTCGGAGCCGCATAACCGCGACCGTATCGCGGAACTGATCGAGCCGGTCAAAGCGGTCCCCGAAGGATTGGCGTTCAGCCATCTGCCGATACCCTTGTCCGAGGGTGCGCGAGCCTTGGCACTGGCGGAGAAACAGCCGATCGACATGGTGAATTGCCCCTCCGAAACAGGTCAGCTGGCGGGGACGAAATCGTCCGACAGGCAACCCTAGGATGTGTGCCAAGCAATCCTGACCCGCCAAGATCGCAAGACTGAAACGGCGTTCCCCGGACATATGAATGCCGCCATGACATCATTTATCGAGGAAATCACATGATCATCGGTGTTCCGAGGGAGATCAAAACGCTGGAATTTCGTGTCGGCCTGGTGCCTGACGCGGTCAGCGAGCTGGTCCAGGCCGGCCACAAAGTGCTCGTCGAAACCCATGCCGGCGACGGCATCAGTGTCGACGACGACGAATATCAGCGCGTCGGCGCTGAGATCATGGCGACGCCGAAGGAGATATTCGCCGCCGCCGACATGATCGTGAAGGTGAAGGAGCCGCAGGCGCCGGAAGTGAAAATGCTGCGCCCCGGCCAGGTGCTGTTCACCTATCTTCACCTCGCCGCCGACGAGATCCTGACCAAGGATCTGGAAAAGACCGGTGCGGTCTGCATCGCCTATGAGACGATCACCGACCGGAACGGCCATCTGCCGCTGCTGCAGCCGATGAGCGAAGTCGCGGGCCGTATGTCGGTCCAGGTTGGCGCCCATTGCCTGGAGAAAGAGGCCGGCGGTTCCGGCATCCTTCTGGGCGGCGTTCCCGGCGTCCCGGCGGCGCAGGTCGTCGTGCTGGGCGGCGGCACTGTCGGCACCAATGCCATCCGCATGGCGGTCGGCATGGAGGCCCAGGTGACGGTCATCGACCGCTCGATCCAGCGCCTGCGCGAACTGGACGACATGTTCGGCAGCCGCATCCAGACGGTCTATTCGACGCCCGACACTGTCGCCCGCGCCGTCGCCAAGGCCGATCTGGTGATCGGCGCCGTGCTGATCCCGGGCGCCGCCGCGCCGCGCCTCGTCAACCGCCAGATGCTGCGCGCCATGCGCCGCGGCTCGGCCTTGGTGGACGTCGCGATCGACCAGGGCGGCTGTTTCGAAACCTCGCGTCCGACGACCCATGCCAACCCGACCTATGTCGAGGAGGGCGTCGTCCATTACTGCGTCACCAACATGCCGGGTGCCGTGCCGCGCACCTCCACCTTCGCCCTCAACAACGCCACCCAGCCCTTCGTCATGGCGCTGGCCAACAAGGGCTGGCGCAAGGCGCTCGCGGACAACGAGCATCTGCTGCGCGGACTCAATGTCTGCGAAGGCCGCCTGACGAATGATGAGGTCGCCGCTGCCTTCGGGCGGAAGGCGGTTGCGCCGAGCGAGCTGCTGGCAGCTTAATCTCTAGATGGCATCAAATGGCATTTCTTGCCATTTGATGCCATAATCTCTGCAGATGGAGATTCGCCATGCAGAGCATGAATATTTCGTTACCCGATCCGCTAAAGGATTTTGTCGATCGTCAGATCGGCGAGGGCCGCTACAGCAGCGTAAGCGAATATGTGCGCGAACTCATTCGCGCTGACGAGAAGCGCAGGGCGCAGGAACGCTTGGAAGCCCTGTTGCTGGAAGGGTTGGCCAGTCCGGAAACGGAACTCAAGCCTGACGACTGGGCCGATATCCGCAAGCAGGCTTTGACAAGGTTGGAGGCGCGGAAAAGCGGAAGCTGATGCGGCGTGTCCTTCTAAGGGCGACGGCGCGACGTGACATTACCGATCACTATGTCTATCTGGCGGAAAACGCCGGAAGCGCTGCCGCGGAGAAGTTTCTGGCTAACGCGGATTTGAGTTTCCAGGACCTTGCCGCTTGGCCCGATATGGCAACGCCCCTGCAGTCGCGGTTGCCGGAATTGGCCGGTATGCGGAAGTGGCGAGTCAAAGGTTTCGAGAATTTCCTGATTTTCTATCAGACGCGTACGGATGCGGTTTCGATCGTACGCGTTCTGCACGCCTCTCAGGATTGGTGGCGATTGCTCGACATCGAGAACTGAAGGTCAGACTTCTAAAACGGTAGGGTGGTAGAGCAACGCGAAACCCATCATCAGGCACGACCCGATGGGTTTCGCTGCGCTCTACGCATCCTACAAAATCCTCCTACTCCGCCGCCATCAGCGTGACCGGCACCGGCTCCTGCACGGTCGCTCCGCCATGCTGGGTCAGTTTCCGGTTGCCCGTCAGCCGGCGCAGCACGACGTAGAAGATCGGCGTCAGGAACAGGCCGAACAGGGTCACGCCCAGCATGCCGCCGAAGACGGCGGCGCCCATGGCGTTGCGCATTTCCGACCCCGCGCCGGTCGATAGCACCAGGGGCAGCACGCCCATGATGAAGGCTGCCGAGGTCATCAGGATCGGACGCAGCCTGAGACGGCTGGCCTCGATCGCGGCCTGGACCGGGGTGCGGCCGGCGAATTCCAGCTCGCGGGCGAACTCCACGATCAGGATGGCGTTCTTGGCCGATAGGCCGACCAGGACGATGAGGCCGATCTGGGTGAAGATATTGTTGTCACCCCCGGTCAGCCACACGCCCAGCATCGCCGCGAATTGCCCCATCGGAACGATCAGCAGGATCGCCAGCGGCAGGATCAGGCTCTCATACTGGGCAGCCAGCACCAGGAAGACGAGCAGGATCGCCACCGGGAAGACCAGGATCGCCGAGTTGCCGGCCAGGATCTGCTGCTGGGTCATGTCCGTCCATTCGAACTTGAAGCCCTTGGGCAGCGTCTCGTTGGCGATCCGCGTCACGGCCGCCTGGGCCTGGCCCGAGCTGTAGCCCGGGGCCGCGCCGCCGTTCACGTCGGCGGACAGGAAGCCGTTATAGCGCATCGCCCGCTCCGGCCCGGCCGAGAGCTTGACCTTCAGCAGGGCCGACAGGGGCACCATCTCGCCGGTCGCAGAGCGGACCTTCAGCTGGCCGATATCGTCCGGCCGGGCGCGGAAGGGCGCGTCGGCCTGGACCCGCACGGTGTAGGTGCGGCCGAACTTGTTGAAGTCGTTGACATAGAGCGAGCCCAGATAGACCTGCATCGTCTCGAAGATGTCAGGGATCGCGACCTGCAGCTGGCGCGCCTTGGTCCGGTCGATATCGGCATAGAGTTGCGGCACGTTCACCTGAAAGCTGGAGAACAGCCCCGCCAGCTCCGGCGCAGCCCGGGCCTTCGTCAGGAAGGCGTTGGTCGCCTGGTCCAGCGCCTGATAGCCCTGGCCGCCGCGGTCCTCGATCTCCAGCTTGAAGCCGCCGATCGTGCCCAGGCCCTGGACGGGCGGGGGCGGGAAGACGGCGATCGTGGCGCCCTTGATGGCGGCGAACTTCTGGTTCAGCCGCTGGGCGATGGCCGGCCCGTTTTCGGCCGCGCTCTTGCGCTCGTCGAACGGCGTCTCGGCCAGGAAGACGACGGCGGAGTTGGAGCTGTTGGTCAGTCCGTTCACCGACAGTCCCGGGAACTGGACCGCGGCCTGTACGCCCGGCTCCTTCAGGGCGATTTCCCCTACCTGACGGACGACGGCCTCCGTCCGGTCCAGGCTGGCGCCGTCCGGCAGCTGGATGATGGTGACCAGATATTGCTTGTCCTGCACCGGTACGAAGCCGCCCGGCACCGCGTGGAACAGCAGCACAGTGCCGCCGGCCAACGCGGCATAGACGCCCAGCATGATCGCCTTGCGGCCCAATGTCCGCTTCACGCCGCCGCTATAGGCCTCGGCGCCGCGTGCGAACACACGGTTGAAGCCGCGGAACAGCCAGCCGAAGGCGAAATCCATCCAGCGGGTCAGCCGGTCCTTGGGCTCGTTGTGGCCTTTCAGCAGCAGAGCGGCGAGCGCGGGAGACAGGGTCAGCGAGTTCACAGCCGAGATGACCGTCGAGGCCGCTATAGTGAGCGCGAACTGGCGGTAGAACTGGCCGGTCAGCCCGTTGATGAAGGCCAGCGGCACGAACACCGCGATCAGCACCAGGGCGATGGCGACGATCGGACCCGAGACCTCGCGCATCGCGGCATAGGTCGCCTCGCGCGGGGTAAGGCCTTTCTCGATATTGCGCTCCACATTCTCGACCACGACGATCGCATCGTCGACGACGATACCGATCGCCAGCACCAGCCCAAAGAGGCTCAGCGCGTTGATCGAAAAGCCGAAGACATGCAGCAGCGCGAAGGTGCCGATGATCGAAACCGGCACCGCCA
>DATBAZ010000503.1:0-2514 GCA_036271255.1 Alphaproteobacteria bacterium | reverse complement strand
GATTTCGGCGATTCCGCGGTGCTGCTGCCGCTGTCGGCGGTGGTGCTGGTCTGGCTGCTGATGACCCGGTCGATCGGCGCGGCGATCTGGTGGCTTGGCGTGCTGGTCGTGTTCGGCGCGTTGATCGGCGGGCTCAAGATGCTGTTCTTCGCCTGCCCGCCGGCCATCGACGTCAGAAGCCCCAGCGGCCATACTGGCTTCAGCATGCTGGTCTACGGTGCGATCGCCGCGATCTTCGCCGCCCAGCGCCGGTCTTCCTGGACTCGTGCGGTCATCATGACGGCAACGATCGCGCTGGTCGTCGGCATCGCCATCTCCCGCGTGATCCTGCACATGCACAGCACGCGGGAGACGGTGATCGGCTTCCTGATCGGTGCGGCGGCCGCAGGCGTATTCTTCTTCGGCTATCAGCGCACGACGCCCAATCGGCGGCTGACGGCACCACTGCTGTTCGCCGTGGTCCTCACCGCCGCCGTCTTCCACGGCGCCCGCCTCAACGCCGAAACCAATCTGCACGCACTCGGCGGCTGGCTGGATCTGCAGCAGCTGTTCTGCCGTTAGGCTTTCGGCCAGCGCGCCGCCACGGCGGGAATGACATCTCCGATCAGCCTCTCGGTCTGAGCGATGATCTCATCGTCATCTCGGCCCATCGGGCGCAGGATGAATTTGGAGATGCCTGCGTCGATGTAGGCGGCGATGCGGCTGACGATCGCCTCGGCGTCGCCGATGGCGAAATAGGCGAGCGGGTCGGCGAGGCCCAGCGCCGTGTAGGCGGCCAGGGTCTTGGCGACGCCGGGATCGTCGGGCGTGCCGAACCAGAAGGGGAAGCCGGCGCCGTAATGGTCTTCGTCGATGGTGCGGCCGGTTTCCTTCAGCGCGGCCTTGATCGCGGCGATCACTTGGCCGGTCATCTCAGGATTCTCGGCGCCGCCCTGCCACCCGGTGCCGAAGCGGGCGGTGCGGCGGATCGCGGCGGGGGAGGAGCCGCCGATCCACATGGGCAGGTCGGGCTGCACCGGCTTGGGCGAAATCGAGGCGCCGGTCAGGTGATAGTGCTTGCCGGCGAAGTCGACTTTGTCCCCGCGCCACAGCCGTCCGATGATCTCCAGCGCCTCGTCGGTGCGGGCGCCGCGCGTCTTGGGGTCGAGGTTCATCGCATTCCATTCCGGCGACCGGTCGCTGCCGACGCCGAAGGCAGGCAGCAGCCGTCCGCCCGACAGCATATCGATGGTGGCGCACTGCTTGGCGACCAGCACCGGATCGCGCTGCGCCAGCGACAACACGTTCATGCCGAACTTCATCCGCCGCGTCCGCCCGGCCAGGGCCGCCAGCGACGTCATGCATTCCAGGAACGGCTCCCGGCTGATCAGCCGGTCAGTCTGCCAGATCGAATCGACGCCCGCCGCCTCGGCCAGGTCGATCCAGCGCCAATAGGCCTCCGCGTTCGAAAACGGAAAGCCCATGATGCCCAGACCGACGGAGATTCTCCTGCCCATGGGTTCATGGCGATAGGGGAAAGCTCGGGCGGTGTCGAGCCGATAAAGAAAAACCCGGCTCCATCGCTGGAGCCGGGTTTCGTATTGGTTATGCCGACCGCTTAGTAGCGGTACGTATCCGGCTTGAACGGGCCGGTTTGGTTCAGGCCCAGATAGGTGGCTTGCTTGTCGCTGAGCTCGGTCAGCTTGGCGCCGACCTTGGCGAGGTGCAGGCGGGCCACCTTCTCGTCCAGCTTCTTGGGCAGGACATAGACCTTCTTCTCGTACTTGTCCGGGTTGGTCCAGATTTCGACCTGGGCCAAGGTCTGGTTGGTGAAAGAGGCGCTCATCACGAAGCTCGGATGGCCGGTGGCATTGCCGAGATTGACGAGACGGCCCTTGGACAGGACGATCAGGCGCTTGCCGTCGGGGAAGACGACCTCGTCGACCTGCGGCTTCACCTCTTCCCACTTGTAGTTGCGCAGCGAGTCGATCCGAATCTCGCTGTCGAAGTGGCCGATATTGCAGACGATGGCGCGATCCTTCATGGCGCGCATATGGTCGTGGGTGATCACGTCCAGATTGCCGGTCGCGGTGACGAAGATGTCGGCATGCGGCGCCGCCTCGTCCATCGTGGTCACCTGATAGCCTTCCATCGCCGCCTGCAGCGCGCAGATCGGATCGACCTCGGTCACCAGCACGCGGGCGCCGGCGCTGCGCAGCGACGCCGCCGAGCCCTTGCCGACATCGCCGAAGCCGGCGACCACGGCGACCTTGCCCGACATCATGACGTCGGTGCCGCGGCGGATGCCGTCGACCAGGCTTTCGCGGCAGCCATAGAGGTTGTCGAATTTCGACTTGGTGACGCTGTCATTGACGTTGATCGCCGGCCACAGCAGCGTCCCGGCCTTCTGCATGTCGTAGAGGCGGTGGACGCCGGTCGTCGTCTCCTCGGTCACGCCGCGGATCGCGGTGGCGCAGGCCGTGTAGAAGCCCGGCTTTTCCTTCAGCCGCTTCTTGATCGCGGCGAACAGGACCT
>DATBAZ010000502.1:0-3861 GCA_036271255.1 Alphaproteobacteria bacterium | reverse complement strand
TGGCGGCGGGCGCGATGCTGTTCGGCGAGCGGATCGATCGCTCCGGGCATATCGCGATCGGGCTCGCTGCGATCGGCGTCGCGATCCAGGGCGCGGCGCTCGGCACGTTCCCGTTTGTATCCGTGGCCCTGGGCGCCTCGTTCTGCGCCTATGGGGTGGTTCATAAGCGGACAAGCGCCGATGCGCAGACCGGGCTTCTGGTCGAATGCGCGGTCCTGTTGCTGCCGGCTGCCGCCTATGCCGCGTGGCTGGAGCATGACGGTACGGGCGTGTTCGGACATCGGACGGGCGCGACCGCGCTGCTCCTGTTTTGCGGTCCGGCGACGGTCCTTCCGCTTGTTGCTTTCGCCTTCGCCGCGCAACGGGTAAAGCTGACCGTTCTCGGCTTCATGCAGTTCATCTCGCCGACGATCCAGTTCGCCATCGGTCTTGCCGACGGCGAGCGGATGACGCCGCTGGGCATGGCGTCGTTCCTCTTCATCTGGGCAGGTATCGCCGTTTTTGCCTTGGGCGCGCGACGACGGATGGTGGCATCGATGCGCCGCCCGATCCTGCTGGAAGACTAATGCCTAATCGTCGTCGGACTGGAACAATACTTCGCGCGCCATCGGCACGGTGATCGGGCGCTGCCGTTCCTTGCTGATTCTATTCAGCGTCTCGACCGCCTGCGCCACGCGGCTCACCGTGCGTTCGCATCGGAGCAGCAGGTAGGCAAAGAGTTCCTCTTTGACCTCGACCTGCTTGTCCTCGAACAGCTTCACGACGACCTTTCTCAGCAGTTCGTCGTCGGCCGGATCGATCGCAACCACCATCGCACTGTTGAGGCGCGATTCGAGGTCCGGCAGTCGGAGACGCCATTGCGACGGAGCCCGCCGCGCCGTCAGCAGCAGCCGCGATCCGGAGGCCTTGGCGAGGTTATAGAGCTGCAGCAGCGTGCGCTCCGCCTGGGTTTCGTCCAGCACGCGGTCACAGTCCTCGACCAGGACAGGTTCGCCGCCGGCTGTCAGCGCCGCAGCCTGCTCGATCCCGGCATCAGCCAGATCGACAGACGCCGCCTTGCTGTTCTTCCGCCATAGCGACGCCAGATGCGTCTTGCCCGAGCCCGCCGGCCCGACCAGGACCATGGCGGTGAACGGCCAGTCCGGCCAGCGCCCGATCCAGTCGAAGGCGTGCTGGTTGCTGGCGGCGGGAATAAAAGATTCGATCTCGTGGTCGACCCTGTCCTCGAACGGAAGGATCATCTGCTCCGACAGGCCCATGATTAGAGCTCGCTGGGATCGACCATGGGGAGGGTTTCGGCCCGGTTATCGTAGAAATTGCTGTCGAGATACTGGCGCAGCGTGAAGCGCACGAGCACACCCACCACCGCCGCCGTCGGCACGGCGAGCAGTACGCCGGTGAAGCCGAACAGCGCGCCGCCCGCCATCAAGGCGAAGATGATCCAGACTGGATGCAGCTTGACCCGGTTGCCGACCAGCATCGGCGTGATGAGATTGCCTTCGATCATGTGCCCCAGAATATAGACCCCGGCGACGATCGCGACCCGCAGGTGATCGTCGAACTGGATGAAGGCAACCGTGATGCTGGCGATGAGCCCCGCGATCGCCCCCAGATACGGAATGAAGCTCAATATGCCGGCGACCGTGCCGATGATGGCGCCATATTCCAGCCCCGCCAGCGTCAGCGCCACGGCATAATAGAAGCCGACGATCAGGCAGACCGTCGCCTGGCCGCGAATGAAGCCGGCCAGTATGTCGTCGATCTCCCGCGCCAGCCCCCTGATGTCGCCTTGATGCCGCACTGGCGACCACGAATCGAGCTTGGCGACCATCTTGTCCCAGTCGCGCAGGAAGTAGAAGGCGACCAGCGGCGTCAGCACCATGACATAGATGACATTAGCGATCGCCAGACTGCTGGACCAGACATGGCTCAGCATCCCGAACATCCAGGATGAGACGCTGCCGACATAGGCGCCAGCCGCCTTCTGCACATCGGCGGCGTCATGCGGCCCGCCGACCTTGGCGACAAAGCGGGTCAACTGCGGCAGGAAGCGGTGACGCACCAGGTCGAGATAGTGCGGCGTCTGCTCGGCGAGTTGTACACCCTGGTTGGCGATCACCGGAATCACCAGGACGAGCACCAGGATGCCCAAGCCGACGATGAGGCCGAGGACCAGCAGGCTGGCCAGCCAGCGCGGGAAGAACAACCGCTCCAACCTGTCGGCGAACGGATCGGACACATAGGCGAGCGCCATGCCGAGGACGAAGGGCAGCAGCACGCCGCTGAGCTGCCACAGCAGAAAGATCACGACGGCGGTGACGAACAGCCAGAACAGGAACTGGCGGGCGAAGGAGAACTCCGTGCGCGATTTCATTGCATCTGCGGCGGCGGAGACGGCTGCGCGGCCATCGGCGGCGGTCCGGCGAACTGCTGCTGAGGCGGCGCGGAGCCGGCAAGGCGCAGCTGGAACATGCCCGGCCCGGCGGCATTGCCCGGCGCGGTCTGCACCAGCACATAGCCGCTGTTCGACAGGGCAGCCTGGAGGGCGACCACATCGCCGCCGAAATCGAGCGTCAGCGCCGCCGCCTCACGCGTCAGCGCGTCCAGCGCGACGTGCCGCACGCCGGGCATCCCGGCCAGCTGATTGCGCAGCCGGACCCAACCCTCGACACCGGCCACCTGAACGGCGATCGGATAGGGCGTGGTGACGCCGCCCGGCTCCTGAGGCTGCTGTTCCTGATTCGGACTCTGGTCCGGCTGCGCCGCATCGGCGGACACGCTGGCGACCGCGGTGACGCCCGAGTCGGCCAGATATTTGCGCACCCGGCTCTCTCGGAAGCGGACGTCATAGAGGCCGATATAGCGGACGGTCGACACTCGCTCATTCTCGACGCCGAAATCCTGGACGAAGCTCTCGATCTCCTGCTGACTGGGATGGAGCCGTGCCTGCTGGGCCGGGTCGGTGACCAGCTCCTTCACCAACTTGTCCCACGCCTTGCTTTGCGCCACGGCAATGGCTTGGTCGCGTGCCGCGGCAGCGTCCTTGGCCGTGACGTCGACCGGCACATCGCTGACGGTGATGAAGGTTTCGGCCCGGGCAGCCGAGGCAAACGCGACGGCAAGCGTCACAAGGAGGATCTGAACGGTCCGGCGGCCTCTAAACATTGCAAAGCAGTCCATGTTCGCTCATCTATGCCCGCCGAAGCCAATCGCCTTATCGGCTTGGCCGGACCATATCTTAGCCTGCGCGAGGATGCCATAACGACACCGTCAGATCAGAAACCCCCAAGTGGCGGCTCGGGCGCCTATAAGGCAGCTGGCGTCGATATCGACGCCGGCAATGCGCTGGTCAAGGCGATCGGCCCGCTGGCCAAGGCGTCGGCCCGCGCCGGCACCACCGCCGCTCTGGGCGGCTTCGGCGCGCTGTTCGATCCCAAGGCCGCCGGTTTCAAGGATCCGATCCTCGTCGCCACCACCGACGGCGTCGGCACCAAGCTGAAGATCGCCATCGCCACCGGCCTGCACGACACGATCGGCATCGACCTGGTCGCCATGAGCGTCAACGACCTGATCGTCCAGGGCGCCGAGCCCCTGTTCTTCCTGGACTATTTCGCCACCGGCAAGCTGGAGGTCGGCACCGCGACCCGCGTCGTCGCCGGCATCGCCGAGGGCTGCAAGATCGCCGGCTGCGCGCTGATCGGCGGCGAGACAGCCGAGATGCCGGGCATGTATGCCGACGGCGACTACGACCTCGCGGGCTTCTCGGTCGGGGCGGCGGAGCGCGACGAGCTCCTGCCGCGGACGGATATCGCACCGGGCGACGTCGTGCTCGGCCTCGCCTCGAGCGGCCTGCATTCGAAC
>DATBAZ010000501.1:0-2456 GCA_036271255.1 Alphaproteobacteria bacterium | reverse complement strand
CCCACCCGTCGGCTGACGCCGCCGACCTCCCCCTCAAGGGGGGAGGCGATGAGGTGGGATGGCGCAGTGGAAGGCATCAATGCCCATATCGCCGCAAAACCGCAGCTCGCCGCTCAGCGACGACACGAACCCGTTCCTCCGCCGTCACCCAAACCGTCTCCGCCGGCAGCAGTCCGCGCAACTCGTCTACCCGCACCACGCGTGCCGCCGGCGCCGGATAGCTGTCGGTGAAGTACCAGCGCAGCAGCGCCACGCCTTTCACAACGCCGACCGTGTCCAGCCAGTTGGCGACACCGGGATCCTCGCCGGCGATGACGATGCGCGCTTTTCCGTCGCTGTCGAACCGGGCCTGATGGCCGTTGAGGCTGCTGTGATGGTGGGTGAAGTCGGTCACCTGCCACCATACGTCGCCGAGGTGGATGTTCCAGTACCGCGCCTGCGGCCGGTCGACCTCGACCAGCAGGGCCTCTCCCGGCTTCAGGTCGTAGACGCAGGGCACATAGCCGGCGGATGGGTTCGAGGCGTGCTCGTCCTTGCTGGTGTCGACCAGCAGGAAGCGGTTGGTGCCGACCGCGCTCAGCACCTGGTCAGTCAGGCCGCCGGAGAAGGTGTTGTGGCAGAACTTCATCAGCCGCGCCGCGGCGCCCAGGCGGCGGATCATCTCCGGCTCGTCCAACACCGTCATCGGGCCGGGATCGACCGGCTCGATCCTCAGAGTCGCGGCGGTCTCGCCGGTCCAGTCGTAGAAGGCCTCGCGGACGATGATCGTGTTGTTGCCTTGGCCGCGGTCGGTCGCGATCCAGTTGGGGCAGCCGGGCAGGGGCTCGGGCCCGACGCCGATCTCGAAGCTGCCGTCAGGCGCGATCTCCAGCCGGTCGAAATCGTAGGTCTTGAGCAGCTTCAGGTTCGGGTCGCCGAAGAAGCCGCTGATCGTCTGCGCCTCCAGGAAATGCGACGTGCCGCGCCGGCCTGTGACGCGGTATTGCCGGGCGCCGTCGACGAAGGCGTAGCGATACAGGAAATCCGCATTGGGCAGGATCCAGGTATAATGGTTCGGCTCGAATACCGTGCCGGTGAAGAACGCCGGGTGCGACTGGCGCGGCGCGATGGTGAGGTTAAAGGCCAGCGCCTGGGCCTGCATGAACCAGTAATGCGCCCGCGCCTGGTCGGCCGGGTCGGCCGCCAGCGCCGAGCCGTAGACGTGGCGGCGCAATTCTTCGATCTCGCGATGATGGGCCGCCCAGGCGGCCTCCATCGCTGGTGACAGGTGCAGGGTCATTTATGCGCCGCGATCACCTCGATCTCGACCAGATAGCCGGGGCCGGCCAAAGCCGAGACCTGGACCGTGCTGCGCGACGGCTTGTTCGGCTGCTCCTTGGTGCCGAAGAACTGCTTGTAGCCCTCCATCATCCCGGCGAAGTCCATCTTGTCGTCCTTGGCCGGGTCGCCGACCAGATAGACATGCATCATCACGACGTCGGCCATATCGAGGTTCTGCGCGGCCAGCGCCTTCTTGATCTCGCCGAGCGCGCCGACAGTCTGGGTCTTGGTGTCGCCCTCGGCGGCGGGCGCCAGCATGCCGGAGAGGTAATAGGTCGTAGCGCCGGCCGGCACCGTCACCATCCTGGCGATCGGCGACTGGTCTGTCTGGGTGTGGACGATATCGGCGGCGAAGCTGGTTTGCGCGCCCGCCGCTGCCAGTATGGCAAGGCCAAGCGCGAAAATCACCGTACGTCCGGATTGCGAAACCATTGATCCCTCCCTGTTCGTTAGAGGACTGTAGCCACCCGGGGGGCGGATTAGCAAAGCGTAATCCGCCAGCCGCGCCTCCAATCTTGCAATATTGCCGGCGATATCCGACATTCATACATGAGGTTGGTCCTAGACACGGCGGCGATGGTTGCCGCGATCCGCAGCGACGCCGGCGCGTCTCGTCGCCTTCTGGTGGCCGCCCTCAATCGTCGTCTGACTTTGCTCGTTTCCGTGCCTTTGTTGATTGAATATCAGGCCGTGATGACCAGGGCGGAGCATCTGGTAGCGGCGCGGCTGTCAGACGGCGATATCGGCGTGTTGTTGGACGCAGTGGCAGCAGTGGCAGAGCCGATTCGGCTCGCTTTTCTGTGGCGTCCTTCCTTGCGCGATCCGGACGACGATATGGTTTTGGAGACAGCGGTGAATGGGCGGGCGGATGCAATTGTGACATTCAATGTCCGTGATTTTGACGCGGTGGCCCCACGCTTCGGGATTTCCGTCTTGTCCCCAGGCGAGGCGCTAGGACGGTTGGAGTTCGAAAGATGAGAAAGAGCAATTTCGCACTACGCCTTCAACCCTCGCTGCTGGATGAGGCCCGGAAACTGGCTGAAGCAGAGGGGATTGCACTGAACCAGCTCATCAACGTCGCCGTGGCGGAAAAACTGTCTGCTTTGCGAACGGAAGATTACTTTGCCCAGCGCGCG
>DATBAZ010000500.1:0-6377 GCA_036271255.1 Alphaproteobacteria bacterium | reverse complement strand
ACGTCTATTCGATCCAGCTCAGGGCCTTCAAGGCGCGACAGGAGTGACGGCATGTCCTTGACGCGACACACCGTTGCACCATATGATCCGGTACTGTAGGTTTATGGCTTGAGCGGCGCGTCCCGCGCGAAAGCTTTGGGGGAACACCAATATGGATTGGTCGGTCGTCACCAATATCGGCGAGCCTGAGGTCAAGGAGTTCGTCACATTCTGGCTGCAGGGTTCGGGCGCGATCCTGAGCGTGCTGATCGCCGGCGAAATCCTGCTGCGCGTGCTGGGCTGGTGGGAGCATCGCAACACCGATACCCCCCGTGCGCTGGTGCCCGAGGACGCGCCGGCCAACTTCGTGCTGTTCCTGCACTCGATCCTGCTCGACGGCATCTGGGGCAATGCGCTGATCCTGAGCGCGCTGGTGCTCGGCAGCAAGCTGACCACCTGGCACATCCCGTTCAATATCTACACGATCCCGCTTTATTTCCTGGCGGGCGAGTTCTGGCACTACATGTATCATCGGATGAGCCACGAGGTGCGTCTCTTCTGGGCCGATCATTCGATCCATCACAGCCAGCGCGAGTACGAATTCTTCACCTCGTGGCGGCTGCCCCCCGGCACCTTCCTGTATAAGGCGATCTGGGCGTTGCCGATGGCGCTGCTGGGCTTCTCGCCGCTGGCGTTCCTGCTGATGGCGCAGGGAATCGCCTTCCAGACCTTCATTCATACGCGCCGTATCGGCAGCATGGGTTGGTTCGACAGCTGGTTCTGTTCGCCGGTCAACCACTCGATCCACCATGCCTGCAACCCGCAATATATGGACAAGAACTACGGCGGCATGACGATGATCTTCGACCGGCTGTTCGGCACGTTCATCCTGCCGAACGAGGAAAAGATCAAATTCGGCATCACCAAGGACGTGAATTCGAACAATCCGTTCGTCATCTGGTCGTTCGGTTTCAAGCAGCTGCTGATCGATTTCTGGCATGCGCCGGGTTTCGTGGCCAAGGCGGTCGTGCTGTTCGGAAAGCCGGGCGAGACCTACAACCATGTGCCGAAATCGAAGGATTTCGGCGCCGACGACCACATCCTCGCGGCCGCAGAGTAAGGACCGGATTTCACGCCGATGTCGATGGCTGCCAATCTCTATACGCCGCTCGCGGTCATACTCTTCTTTACGCTGCTGACCACGCTGCGCTTTTCCTTCGCGGGAACGCTGAAGACGCAGAACCCCGTGCTGCGGATCGTAACCCACCCGGCTTGGCTCTATGCGCTGGTGCTGGCCGGCGGCTATACGCTGGGCGCTTTCTATCACGGCACATTGTCACCCTGGCCGCCCGCCACCTTCTCGGCAGTGTCGCAGCGCGCGGGTTTCTGGGCGGCCGTGACCGCGACCGAGGCGGCGATCATCGTCGACATCTGGCTGCTGTGGGCGACGGCAACCACGTTCAAAACCTTCTCGCCGCCGCACGACCACAGGATGGTCAAATATTACTACGTCGTGAATGCACTCGTCGGTGGCTATCTCATGGCCCGTTTCCTTCATATCATCGATATGGGGCAGAACGGGATTATCCCCGGTTGACGGCCCAAGGTTGGCGGCGATGAGCACGGTTTCGGAACAGCAATCCCAGGTCGCGGCGGAAAAGACCCGCGCCATCGCTCTGCCGGCGGTCGCGGCGGTCATTCTGTTTGGCATCATCATCTTCGTTCAATTCTCGAATGTGCTAGGCCAGGCGGCTTTCCCGGCCTCGCTCGTGCTCGCGATCGGTTTCTACTTTTGCTATGCATGGCACGGCAAATTGGCCCAGCGGGCCAATGTCCATGCCGAAAAATTGAAGAAGGGCTGATCTTACGGCCCTCATAAGGGGCGGTTAGATCATGGCGTTCGACAAAAGCAGGCTTCCCAGCCGTCATTCCACGCAAGGTCCGGAACGCGCGCCGCAGCGGGCGCTGATGTATGCGGCTGGCGTGCCGGAAGGCGGGGTCGACCTGCCGCTGGTCGGCATCTTCACCACCTGGAACGACGGTTCGCCCTGCAGCCTGCAGCATCGCGAGCAGGCCCATGCCGTGCGCGGCGGCATCAAGGCGGCCGGTGGCACGCCTTTCGAATTCACCACCATCTCGGTCAATGACGGCGTCTCCAACGGCCATCAGGGCATGAAGGCGTCGCTGGTGTCGCGCGAACATATCGCCGATTCGGTCGAGTTGGTCATGCGCGGCCACGCCTATGACGCGACGGTCTGCATCGGCGGCTGTGACAAGAATCTGCCGGCGATGATGATGGCGATACTGCGCCTCGATGTGCCGGCGATCTTCCTCTATGGCGGTTCGACCCTGCCGGGGCGCGACCACGGCAAGGACATCACCATCATCAATGTGTTCGAGAATGTCGGCGCCCACGCCCAAGGCAAGATCGACGATGCCCGCCTGAAGGAGCTGGAGCGCATCGCGGTGCCCACCGGCGGCGCCTGCCCCGGTCAGTTCACCGCCGTCACCATGGCCTCGGTCTCCGAGGCGATCGGCCTCGCACTGCCCGGCTCGGCGACGATTCCGTCGGTCTATTCCAGCCGTCTGGGCCTCTGCGAAGCGGTCGGGAAACAGGTGATGAAGCTGGTGGAGATGGGCCTGCGCCCCCGCGCCATCGCCACGGCCAAGGCGTTCGAGAACGCCGCCGCCGTGGTCGCCGCCTCGGGCGGCTCGACCAACGCCGCGCTTCACCTGCCGGCCATGGCGCACGAGGCCGGGATCGAATTCACCATGGACGACGTGGTCAAGGTCTTCGACCGTACCCCCTATCTCGCCGACCTGCAGCCGGGCGGCCGGTACCTCGCAAAGGACCTCGATGAAATCGGCGGCGTGCCGGTGCTGATGAAGGTGCTGCTCGACGGCGGCTATCTGCACGGCGACTGCATGACCGTGACCGGCAAGACGGTGGCCGAGAACCTGAAGGACGTGGTGCTGCCGGCGGGGCAGGACATCGTCCGGCCGCTGTCCAACGCGCTGTCGCCGCGCGGCGGCATCGTCGGGCTGAAGGGCAACCTCGCCCCGCTCGGCGGCGTGTGCAAGGTCGCGGGGCTCAAGCGCCGGACCTTCTCGGGCCCGGCCCATATCTTCGAATCCGAGGAGGAATGCCTGCACGGCATCTTCAGCCAATCCTACAAGGAGGGCGAGGTGCTGGTGATCCGCAACGAGGGCCCGCGCGGCGGCCCCGGCATGCGGGAGATGATCTCGGCCACCGCCGCGCTCTACGGCCAGGGCATGGGCGAAAAATGCGCGCTGATCACCGACGGACGCTTCTCCGGCGGCACGCGCGGTCTCTGCGTCGGCCATATCGGGCCGGAGGCGTCACTGGGTGGTCCGATCGCGCTGATCCGTAACGGCGACATCATCCGGATCGACTGCGATGCCGGCACGATCGACGTGGCGCTGTCCGCCGAGGAGCTGGAGGCCCGCCGCAAGGCCTGGACCCCACGCCCGCCGGCCGCCGGCTCAGGCGCGCTGTGGCGCTATGCCCAGATCGTCGGCGACGCCGCCCACGGCGCGACGACCCATCCGGGCGCGCGGATGGAAGGGAAGCCCTACGCGGAGATTTGACCTGTCCAGCGTGGGTGACCCAGCACGGCGGGATTCACCAGATGAACCGGCCGCCGCCCTGACGCTACCGCCACGACCGAGCGGAAGGCGCTCTCGGCGATGCCGCGATAGCATTCGTCGGTCCAGCACAGCGAGTGCGGGGAGACGATGACGTTCTCCAGCTTCAGGATCGGATTGTCGGGCGACACCGGCTCCTGCTCGAACACATCCAGCGCCGCGCCGGCGATGCGGCCTTCGGCCAGCGCCGCGTAAAGCGCCGGTTCGTCGACGATCTGGCCGCGGCCGGTATTGATGAGATAGGCGCCGGGCTTCATCAGCCCCAGCTCCCGCGCCCCGATCATCCGCCGGGATGCGGGCGTCAGCGGGGCGTTGATGCAGACATAGTCGGATTCCCGCAGCAGCGTATCGAGGTCGACCTCGCGGACATCCAGCGCCGCGGCCTCCGCCGGGTGTTTGCTCGGCGAAAAAGCGAGATGGACCATGTTCAGCGGCTTCAGCAGGCGGAATGCTTCCTGGGCGATGCTGCCGAAGCCGATCGAGCCCACCACCTTGCCGATCAGCCCCTCGCCCATGAAGCGGGTCCGCTCGGCCCAGCGCCCGGTACGGGTCAGATTGTCCTTGATCATCAGTTTGTGGGAGAGCGCCAGGATGAAGGTCAGCACGGTGGTCGCCACCGGCCGGCGGACGCCGTCGGGGGTGTTGGAGACCAACACGCCCGCGCGCGTGGCGGCATCCATGTCGACACTATCGTAGCCGGCCCCGAACCGCGCCAGCAGCTTCAGCCGATGGTCTCTCCCAGCCACGCTCGCGGCGGTCAGCGCCGGCCGCAGACTCAATATCGCGTCATAGCGAGCGGCGTCGGCTTGCGTGATCTCCTCGGCGAAGGCCGGCAGGAACTCCCACGGCAGGCCGTCCAGCACTTCGAAGGCGCGCGGATCGAAATTGGCCCGGTCGCCATCGGGCGTCAGGCAGTCACGGGTCAGGCCCAGGCGGAAGTCAGTCATTTACTGATCTTGTCCCAAGCAATGGTCAGCAGCCGGGCGATGCGCTCGGCCCATTCGGCCTGTCCGGCTTCGTCGGCGATCAGATCCTGGCGGATCTCGATCTCGCCATAGGGCAGGCCGCGCTTCTCGGCATGGACCGGGATCGTGTAGTCGGATTCGTCGCTGACCGCATAGGGCTGGTTGTCGCCGACGACGAGGCCGCCCTCCGCCCGCAGCAGCGCCATCATCGCATCGGCGAGGCGCGGGTCGCGGTTATAGAGCATGCCGCAATGCCAGGGCCGGGCGACGCCGCGATAGACCGGGGTGAAGCTATGGATGGCGACCAGCAGGGTTGGGATACCGGCCGCCTGCCGCCGGTCCAGCTCGGCCGCGATCCGGTCGTGATAGGGGCGATAGATTTCCGCGATCCGCTGTTCCCGCTCAGCCTGGGAGAGGGTCTCGTTGCCCGGTATCGGCGTGTCCTCGCTGATCGTGGCGATCGAGGTCGGCACCCGCGGGTCGCGGTTGCAGTCGATGACCAGCCGCGAATAGCTTTGCAGAACGGCGAAGGCGCCGAGCCGCGCCGCGATTTGGCGCGTCACCTCCGCGGCGCCGATATCCCAGGCGATGTGCCGCTGCCGCTCGCCGTCCGATACGCCCAGCGTGCCCAGCCGGCGGGGGATGAGCCGGCCGGCATGGTCGCAGACCAGCAGGAACGGCAGGTTGTTGGGCACGCCCAGCGCGGTGCAGGCGGGCGGCTCGTCGGGGAACAGCAGGCTGTTAGTCATTCTTGACGATATGCTCCATTCTCAGCTTGCTACAGCGCACGAATTTGCCCGTTGCCACCTTTCTCGCAAATCTCCGATGATTGCAAAGCCCGCTTCTTTCTGGCAGCAACCCGCTTTGCCCGCGCGGTTCGCTCCGCCATCAGGATATAAATGACCGATTTCGATATTGGCGCTGCGGCAATCCCGGACCACCGGCCCCTGCCGAAGCCTCCGACGATGAAGCAGCATTTGAGGCTGGCCTGGCGCGACATCAGCTACGGTCTCATCGACTGGCGGGTCTGGCTGCTGCTCGGAATGAACGATATCCGCCAGCGCTATCGGCGGTCGCGTCTGGGCCAGTTCTGGATCACCCTGGCGATGGCGACCACGATCGTTTCTCTGGGCTTCCTCTATGCGTTCCTCTTCAAGCAGCCCCTCGAGCAGTATCTGCCCTATCTCGGCACGAGCTTCGTCGTATGGGGGCTGATCTCCGGCATCGTACTTGATTCCTGTCTGGTCTTTATCGGCTCGGAAGGATTCCTGCGTCAGGTGCCGATGCCGAAATCGGTCTTCGTCCACCGCATGCTGGTCCGCAATGTCGTAACCTTTGGACACAACCTCATCATCCTGCCGCCGCTCTATTTCATATTCGGGGTGATGCCCAGCTGGACCTGGCTGGTGGCGCTGGTGGGGTTCGCGGTGTTCCTGCTGAACGGCATCTGGGTCGCCCTGCTTCTGGGAACGATCTCCGCCCGGTTCCGAGACATGCCGCAGACAGTGGCCAGCATCATGCAGATCGCCTACTTCCTGACGCCCATTATGTGGCAGCGGGCGCTGCTGCCGCCCAAATATCGCCATTTGGCCGAACTCAATCCATTCCAGGCCTTCATGAGCATTGTGCGTGACCCGCTGCTTGGCCAGATGCCGCCGGTCATCTCCTGGGAAGTCGTCGGCGTCGTCACGCTGGCCGGGTTCGCCGTCACCACAATCTTCTTCTCGCGCTTCCGGGCGCGCATCGTCTACTGGCTCTGAACCATGG
>DATBAZ010000499.1:0-3459 GCA_036271255.1 Alphaproteobacteria bacterium | reverse complement strand
GCCGACGGCTGGTTCCATACCGGCGACATCGGCACGATCGATGCCGCCGGGAACATCGCCATCGTCGACCGCAAGAAGGACATGTTCATCTGCGGCGGCTTCAACGCCTATCCGGCCGAGATCGAGAATCTGCTGCTGCGGATCGACGGCCTGTCGGCGGTTTCCGTCGTGGCGGTGCCGGATGAATTGCGCGGCGAGGTGCCGGTGGCCTTCGTGGTGCCGGCGGCAGGCTCGGATGTGGGGCCTGACGCGGTGGTCGGCTGGGCCAAGCGCAACATCGCCAGCTACAAGGTGCCGCGCCAGGTCCATGTGGTCAGCGCTTTGCCGCTGAACGCCAACGGCAAGGTCATGAAGGACGTCCTGCGGCAGCAGGCAATGGGCAGTGAGGGACGGGCGGCATCATGAAATTCTCCACCTTCCACCTCTTCCACCAGCATGACGGGTGGAGCGAGAGCGAGGTCTACAGATACAATATCGAGATCGTCGAATATCTCGAGAAGATGGGCTTCGACGGCGTCTGGCTGGCGGAGCATCACTTCCGCGATTACGGCCTCTGCAACTCGATCCCCGGCCTGCTCTCCTTCATCGCCGCGCGCACCTCGCGCATCCGGCTCGGCACAGGGATCATCGTGCTGCCGCTGCATAACCCGCTGAACGTGGCCGAGGAGATCGCGCAGCTCGACATGCTGTCGGGTGGGCGGGTCGATTTCGGCGTCGGGCGCGGCTACCAGTCAGGCGAGTTCACCCGCTTCGGCATCGATCTGTCCGAGGCGCGGGACCGGTTCGACGAGGCGCTGGACCTGATCCTCAGGCTCTGGCGCGAAGATGCGGTCACGCATGAGGGCAAATTCTATCGCTGCGAAGACGTCACCCTGAAGCCCAAGCCGATGCAGCGTCCGCGCCCTCCCACCTATGTCGCTTCGATCAGCCCGGACACGGTGAAGCGCTGCGCCCAGAAGGGTCTGCCGATCCTGGGCGATCCCGTCGCCACCTACCGCAACCTGGGTCGCGCTGCGGAAACCTGGCGGACCGAGATGGCGGAGGCCGGCTTCACCACCGACGGCATCGACCTCACCTGCATGCGCACTGTCTATGTCGCCGAAACCAACGACAAGGCGCGCGAGGACATGGCGCGCTTCGAGACCGGCTTCGACCGCGCCCGCATCATCAACAAGGAAAGCGCGCCGATCGACCCCAAGACCGGCGCCATCGCCAAGGGCTATGAGCATTGGGAGGCCCGCTATATGAAGGGCGGCACCTTGCCCGACGATTTCCGCTGGGAGCAGCTGGAGGTGATCGGCGACCCCGAGCGGGTGATCGGCCAGATCAAGACGCTGAAGGCGCTGGGCTACAGCAACGTGATGTGCGATTTCGGCAGCACGCGGCCGATGCCGATCGAGGAGATGAAGAAGATCATCAGGCTGTTCGCCGAGGAAGTGATGCCGGAATTCCGGCGGTAAGGTCGCCGATGCCCGCCCGCCAATCCTTTGCCGACAAGGCCGCGATCGTCGGCGCCGGCTATACCGATTTCAGTCGCGAATCCGGCCGCACCGCGCTGGCGCTGGCGCTGGAGGCGATCGACAAGGCACTGGCCGACGCCGGGCTGGAGCGGGCGGCGGTGGACGGCATCCTGTCCTACGCCCTGGGCGATTCCGTGCCGGTGGCGACCATCGCCAAGTCGCTGCATCTCGACCGCTATCGCTGGCACAACGACTATTTCGGCGGCGGCAGCCAGGCCGCCTCGATCCTGGGCGACGCGGCGATGGCGATCGAGGCCGGGCTGGCCGAGACCATCGTGATCTTCCGTGCCCTCAACGGCCGTTCCGGCAAGCGCATGGGCCAGATCGCGCTCGGGACAGGCGACGGGATCGAGGAGCAGTTCCTGACCCCATACGGCTTTCGCGGGCCACCCAACCTCTTTGCGCTAGTGTCCCAGCTATTTGCAGCGGAGCGGGGTCTCGACACCGAAACGATGGCAAAGCTGGCGGTCCAGCAGCGGGCAAAGGCGGTGATCAATCCGAAGGCGCTCCTGCGCACCCCGCTGACCGAGGCCGACTATATGGCCTCGCCGATGATTGCGAGCCCGCTCCGCAAGCTCGATTGCTGCCTTGAGACCGATGGGGCCTGCGCCCTGGTCGTGACCTCGGCTCAGCGTGCGAAGAGCCTGCCCAACCGGCCGGTCATGATCCGCGCGGCGGTCAGGGCCGGGGGCACGGGGGCCTATGCGATGGACAAGGCGGGCGACCATCCGACGCGAATCTTCTCCCACTATGTCGCGCCCGCGCTCTACGATGCCGCCGGCATGGGCCCCCACGATATCGACCTCATCCAGCTCTATGACGCCTACAGCTACATCATGCTGAACCAGCTCGAGGATTTCGGCTTCTGCGCCGGCGGCGCGCTGAAGGAGGCGATCGAGACCGGCCGCCTGAAGCAGGACGGCGATCTGCCGTTGAACCTCAATGGCGGGCTGCTGTCGGAAGGCTATGTGCATGGCATGAACAATATCGTCGAGGCTGTGGAACAGCTGCAGGGCAAGGCCGGGGCGCGGCAGCGTGCCGGGGCCGCCACCGCGCTCTGCACCGGCTTCGGCGGCAGCTACGGCTCGGCCGCCGTGCTGGCAGTACAGTGAGAGGAACCCGGTCATGAGCCTGCCGCCCGAACCGCATAATTGGGGCCGCTGGGGTGAGGACGACCAGCGCGGCGCGCTCAATTTCCTGACCCCGGAGGTGGTCAAGGCGGCCACCGGCTGCGTGCGCCAGGGGCGGGTCATCAGCCTCAGCCTGCCGATCAAGGGCTCGACCTCCTCCAGCGTCGCCCAGTCGGTGCCGCATCTGAAGGGCCGCCCGCTGCCGCAGCATTTCATGTCGGTCGACGGGGCGGATTACGAGGCCGGGGTCAAGCAGCCTGCTGGCGGGCGCGGCATCGCCGACGACGCGCTGATCGTCTCGCCGCACGGCACCACCACCCATATGGACGCGCTCTGCCATATGTGGACCGGCAGCCACATCTATAACGGCCACCCCGCCTCCCGCATCCGCTCCTACGGCGCCACACGCTGCGGCATGGAGAGCGTGCCCGGCATCACCACGCGCGGCATCCTGTTCGACGCCGCCGCCTTCAGGGGCAAGCCGGTGCTCGATCCTACCGACCGGATCTGCGCGGCGGATCTGGAGGCGATGTCCAAGGCCGCCTGTGTCACCGTCGGACAGGGCGACGCCATCGTGCTGCGCACCGGCTGGCCGACCGTCTTCGCCGAAAGCCCCGAGCGCTATTGGAACGGTGAGCCCGGCCTGTCGGCCGACGGCGCCAGATGGCTGGCCGAGCGGGATATCTCGTTGGTCGCCTCAGACAACTCCGCCATCTCGGGCCTTAATACCGACGGCCTCGCCGACGAGGGATTGGACGACGACATCCATATGATCTTCCTGTGGCGGCACGGCATCTATCTGATGGAAA
>DATBAZ010000498.1:0-1576 GCA_036271255.1 Alphaproteobacteria bacterium | reverse complement strand
CCTTTGCCGGTCGATCGAAGGGCATCATCTGGTGTGCCGGGACCAGATATGGCGTATGACGTCCGGCACGCCAATGGTTCGTCGACCCGCGGGAGTAGCAAACTCAAGATGCCCTGGAACAATAACGGTCCGAGCCCATGGGGTAACCCGGGCGGCGGAGCATCGGGTGGTGGCGGTCAAGGTTCTGGTGGAGGCGGGGGTGACGGCGACGGACCGCCGCACGGACCAACGCATGGACCATGGGGCAACGGTTCCGGCGGGCGCCGGGGCGGTTCGGGTGGGGGCGGCCCGGGTGGCGGTGGCCCAGGCGGCGGCCCATTCGGTCCCAATGGCCCGCTTCCTGACATCGACGGCCTGATCCGCCAGGCCCAGGCATTCATACGAAATCTGCTGCCAGGCGGACGGGGTGTCGGTTTCGGCAGCCTTACAATCCTTGTTGCGGTTGTTGTCGCGTTGTGGTTCGCCAGCGGCTTCTATCGTGTGCAACCCGACGAGCAGGGTATCGTGCTGCGGTTCGGCGCCTATAAATATTGGACCCCGCCTGGCCTGCACTGGCACATCCCCTGGCCGGTCGAACAGGTCGAGCGGCCCGCGGTCACCCGCATCAACCGGACCGAGATCGGCTTTCGCTCTGGCTCGAGCGGGCAGGTGGACGTCAACAACGCCGGGCGCGAGTTACTGGCGGAAAGCCTGATGCTGACTGGCGACGAGAACATCATCGACGTCCAGTTCGTGGTGTTCTGGCGCATCCGTCCCAACGATGCATCGAAGTTCCTGTTCAATGCCCGCCTGCCGGCCGATCTGGTACTCGGTGTGGCGGAAAGTTCGATGCGGGAGGTGATCGGCCGCACGCCGATCGAACCGGCGCTCGCCCAGTTGCGCGCGCAGATCGAAACCGACGTGCTGCATCAGACCCAGGAAATCCTCGACCGCTACAATGTCGGTGTCGAAATCACCGAAGTGAACATGGGTAAGGTCGACCGCCCGGCGGCGGTCATCGAAAGCCAGATCGACGTGCAGCGCGCCAACACCGACGCCGAACGGTTGCGTAACGAAGCTGAAGCCTATCACAACGACATCGTGCCGCGGGCACGCGGTGAGGCGGCACGGATCATTGCCGAGGCACAAGGCGCCAAGCAGGCCACAGTCGCCGAGGCGAACGGTCAATCGCAGCGCTTCGACGCTGTGTTCGCGGCTTACCAGCAGGCGAAGGACATCACCCTGCGCCGGATCTATCTGGATGCGATGCAGAACATTCTGGCGCATGCCCGCACCTTGGTGGTGGACGACAAATTGAAGGGGCTGGTTCCGTTCCTGCCGCTCGACGGGCCGGGGACCAATCCGCTGATACCGTCGCCGCCCGCGCAATCGCAACCGGGCCAGACGGGAGGGTCGTCACGATGAACCGTCTCACACTCCCGTTCATCGCGCTCATCGTGGTGCTGGTCTGGCTCGTCAGCGCCAGCCTGTTCACCGTGGAACAAACTGAACGTTCCCTTGTCGTACAATTCGGCGAGGTGGTGCGGTCGATCGAGCAGCCCGGCCTGTACGTGAAAATCCCGATGGTGCAGTCGGT
>DATBAZ010000497.1:0-2819 GCA_036271255.1 Alphaproteobacteria bacterium | reverse complement strand
GACGCAGTTGATCTCGGCGATCGGCGCGCCGGACTTCAGCAGCGCCTTGTTGACCGCCTGCTTGTCGGCCAGCGCGACGCCCGGCGCCGGCAGGGACAGCAGCGCCGAGCCGCCGCCGGAGATGAGCGCCAGGACCAGATCGTCCGGCCCCAACCCATGGACCAGTTCGAGAATGCGCCGTGCGGCTACCGCTCCAGCATCGTCAGGCATCGGATGCCCGGCCTCGACCACTTCGACGTGGCGGGTCGACACAGAGTGGCCGTAGCGCGTCACCACCAACCCTTCGAGCGGCCCGGCCCAATGCGCCTCCACCGCCCGCGCCATTGCCGCGGCGGCCTTGCCGGCGCCGACGACCATCGTTCGGCCCTTCGGCGGTGTCGGCAGATTGGGCGGCACACAGATGTCGGCCGCGGCCGCGGCAACGGCGACGTCGAACAGGGAACGCAGGAAAGCGGCTGGATCGGCGATCATTACAGATTAAGCTGGCTCAAAGTCGGCATCATAACAACTCGGCAGGTCATCATGCGCCTCCCCCTTGTCAGCATCCTTCTGGCGTCCGCCATCGCGCTTCCCACCCTCGCCGCCGAACCACAGCCTCTCGCCCAACGCCTCGCGCAACAAAACGCGCTGTTCGAGGAGCAGTATCAGGCGGACCTCAAGGCCAGCCCCGAGCAGGCCACGGCCTATGGCGACTATCGCTACAACGACCAGCTGGACGACGAATCGCTGGCCGGGCTGGCCTACAGCCACGCCACCGACGAGGCCTTTCTGGCGCGGCTGGTGGCGATTGTGACCGACGGGTTCGGCGAGCAGGACAAGCTCAGCCATGACCTGATGATGCGCATCCTGGAGCAGCGGATCGCCAATTACGGCTTCAAGGAATACGAGATGCCGGTCAGCCAGATGAACGGCCCGCATGTCCATCTGGCCGACCTGCCGCTGGCCGTGCCGCTGGACAGCGTCAAGCATTACGAAGACTACGTCGCCCGGCTGCACCAGGTCCCCCGCGTCTTCGCCCAGACCGAGGCGGTGATGCGCGCCGGGCTGAAAGACCGCCTGATGCCGGTCAAGTTCCTGCTGGAGAAGGTGCCGGGCCAGTGCGACGGCGTAATCAAGGCCGACCCGTTCCTGCTGCCGCTCAAGAAACTCCCGGCCGACATGGCCGATGCGGACAAGCAGCGCCTGACCCAGGAGATCACCGACGCGGTGAACAACGAGGTGTTGCCGGCCTACAGGCAGTTCGCCGAGTTCGTGACCAAGGATTATGCGCCACACGGACGCACCACGCTCTCTGTCACATCGCTGCCGGGGGGCGTGGCGCGCTATCGCAACAACATCAGGAGCCGCACCACGCTCAGCGACATCACGCCGGAGCAGATCCATGAGCTGGGGCTGAAGGAGATCGACCGGATCGAGAAGGAGATGGTCGACATCGCCCACAAGGAAGGCTTCGCCGACCTCGCCGCCTTCCGCGAGTCGGTCAAGAACAATCCCAAATACAAGGCGACCTCGTCCGAGCAGATCCTGGACGATTTCCGCAAATATCTGGGTCAGATGCAGCCCAAGCTGCCGGAGCTGTTCACCTTCATCCCCGGCTCACCCGTGACGGTGGAGGCGATCCCGGATTTCCAGTCGGCGATGGCGACGCATTACCAGACCGGCACCCCCGACGGGAAACGGCCGGGCCGGGTGGTGGTGGCGACGTCGGACTTCGCCAACCGCAGCCTGATCGACGACGAAGCCACCACCTATCACGAAGGCATTCCCGGCCATCACATGCAGCTGTCGGTGGCACAGCAGCTGACCGGCATGCCGCATTTCCGCATGCATGGCGGCAATTCCGGCTATGTCGAAGGCTGGGCGCTCTATTCGGAGCAGCTGGGCAAGGAGATCGGCTTCTACCAGGACCCGGTCAGCGACTATGGCCGCCTGTCATCCGAGCTGTTCCGCGCCGTGCGGCTGGTGGTCGACACCGGCATCCACGCCCAGAACTGGAGCCGCGACCAGGTCGTCGCCTTCTTCCGCAAATCGGGCGCGGTCGACGAGCCCACGCTCCAGGCCGAGACCGACCGCTATATCGCCTGGCCGGGCCAGGCGCTGGCCTACAAGCTGGGCCAGCTCAAGATCCGCGAACTGCGCGAAAAGGCGAAAAAGGAACTGGGCCCCAAGTTCGACATCCGCACCTTCCACGACCAGATCCTGAACGGCGGCGTCCTGCCGCTGGACATGCTGGACGCCCGGATGACGGCGTGGGTGGCCACGCAGAAATAATCCCCGTTGCGAGCGGCCCCGCCTTTGGCTATGCCGGTGCGCAAACACGTCGTTCAGGGGAAAATCTATGTCCGGAAATCTCGCCGATCTCGAATCCCGCGTTTATGCGCTGGAGCACATGAACGCGATCAAGGAGGTGCAGTACCGCTATTGGCACTGCGTCGATGCGCAGAAGCTGGACGAGGTGAAGGAGTGCTTCATCGATAACGGCGCGGTGATCGACATGGAGGGCATCCCGGTCTGCAATACCCGTGAAGACTTCGTCGCCGTGTTGAAGGCCAACGGCGGCAAGCCCGGCTTCCTCAGCCTGCACAGCGGCCACAATCCGCAGATCAAGATCACCGGCGCGGTCCATGCCGAGGGCGTCTGGGACATGCTGTTTGTCGCCGTCGACGTCGCCGACCGCCTGACCTACCAGCTGGTCGGCCAGTACACGAACCGCTACGTGAAGCGGAATGACGAATGGAAGATCCAGGTCCAGAAATTCCGCCAGACATCGCTGCTGATCAAGAAGATCGAAGAGGACGGCACCGAAAAGGTTATCACCT
>DATBAZ010000496.1:0-3641 GCA_036271255.1 Alphaproteobacteria bacterium | reverse complement strand
TATAGCGCGGGTGGGATGGGTTATCGCCCAGCTTCTGGCGCAGATGGGCCACATGGATACGCAGATAGTGCGTATCTTCCAGATGCCCAGGCCCCCACACCTCGCGCAACAGCTGCTGATGGGTCAGAACCCGGCCGGGGTTGGCGGCCAGCAGGCGCAAGATGCCGTATTCCTTGCGCGACAGCTTGATATCCGCCCCGTCCACCGTGATCCGGCGCTTACCCAGATCGACGGTCAGCGGGCCGTGGCTGAAGACCGGGTCCTTCGGAACACCCTCGGCGGCCCGCTTGCGCAAGGCGGCGCGTACCCGGGCCATCAGCTCGGCGATCGAAAATGGCTTGGTCAGGTAATCCTCGGCGCCGCCGTCCAGCGCGCGGACCTTCTCCGTGTCGCCGGCGCGGACCGACAGCACGATGATCGGCACGGTCGACCATTCGCGGATCTGCGCGATCACCGTCTGGCCGTCGATATCGGGAAGGCCGAGGTCGAGGATGACGAGGTCGACCTTGTCGAGCGCGGTGCGGTTGATCGCCTCCTCGCCGCGCCCGGCCTCCACAACCTCATAATTGTTGGCCGTCAGGCTGATGCGCAGGAACCGGCGGATCTGCGGCTCGTCGTCGACGATCAGAATCTTGGCGAGCGGGGCCGTTTCTTCGGCCACCGGACGGGCAGCGGCGATGGTCATACATATTCCTCGACGCCGTCATCGGCGGCTTCGGGCTCCGGCATCTCGGCGATCGGAAAGGTCAGCTCGATGCAGGTGCCTTCGCCGAAATCCCCGGGCAGGGCATGGATCGTGCCGCCATGCGCCTCCATCAGGCCGCGGCAGATGGCGAGGCCCAGGCCCGTGCCGGCGATGCGGTTGTCGCCAGCCTTCACCCGATAGAACATGTCGAAGATCAGCTCGCGCTCCTTCTCCGGAATGCCGGGGCCCTTGTCCAGCACCTGGATCACGGCGTTCTCGTCGCGCTCGAAGGCGCGGATGTCGATGATCCCGCCGGTGCGGGAATATTTGGCGGCATTGTCCAGCACATTGACCATGACCTGCTCGATCAGCACCGGGTCCACATAAAGCAGGCGCATGTCCGCTTTCACGTCGGTCACCACCTGATACGGCGTCAGCGCCTGCTTCAGCCGCTCGATGGCGCTGCCGACGACGTCGTTGAGGTCGACCCAGTCGCGTTTGGGCTTCAGCGCGCCATAGCCCAGCCGCGTCATGTCGAGCAGGTTCTGGACGAAGCGGTTCAGCCGCTCGGCTTCCTCCAGCACCGTTTCCAGAAGCTCGGTCCGGTTCTCAGAGGTCAGCGTCTCGCCGAACGTCACCAGGCTGGTGGCCGAGCCGATGATCGAAACCAACGGGGTGCGAAGGTCGTGCGACAGCGAGGAGAGCAGGGCGGAGCGCAGCTGCTCGGTCTCGGTCATCACCCGCGCATCCTCGATCGAGGTGGCGAGGTTGGTGCGTTCGATCGCGACGGCCGCCTGGTCCGAGACGGCGTCCAGCAGGCGGCGCTGCTCGGGGCTGATATTGGTCTCGGCATCGTCGAAGGCGACGCCCAGCAGGCCGACCGGTCCGGTCGCGGTCCGCAGCGGCATGAACAGCCACTCCGAGCTCGGCAAAGTGTCCGACTTCCAGCCCGCCGGCTTGCCGTTGCGCCAGGCCCAGTCGGAGGCGGCGATGGCCGGGTCGGCCAGATGGTCCTCCGGCGGATATCCGGCGGCGATCGCCAGCCCGCCGTCGGCGCCCGGCAGCAGCACCAGCGAGCGGCAATGCAAGGTGGCGGCGACGTGGTGGACGACGGCCCACAGCACGTCGTCGCGGCTGGCGGCGGCGGCGATGCGGCGGCTGAAATCGTAGAGCTTGGCGGTGCGCCGGGCGGCCTGGCGGCTGGCCTCGGCCTGCTCCCGGCTGCGCGCGGCGACACGGCCGGTGAGCATCGCCACCGCCAGGAAGAAGGCGAGGGTGAAGAAATCCTGCGTCGAGGTGATCTCGAAGGCGAAACGCGGCTCGGTGAAGAAGAAGCGGTAGACGACGAACGACAGCAGCCCGGCGACGATCGACGGCCACAGGCCGAAACGCAGCGCCGAGAGCAGCACCGGCAGGACGAAGACGATCGAAAGGCTCTGCAACGGAATGAAATATTCGCCGATCGCCGCGACCAGCCCGGCGCCCGCCACCGAGGCGATGGCCAGCGCGTATTCGCGCGGCGAGTTCTCGTCGAAGGTGCGGGTCGGCTGCTGTTCGCGCGGCGGCTCGGACGCGGTCTTCTCGTCCTCGGCGCCGATGACCAGCACCTCGAAGCTCTTGGCCTGCTCGATCAGCTTCTGCGTCACCGAGCGGGTGAACCAGCGGCCGAAGCGGCGCTTGCGCGGCTGGCCGATCAGGATGCGGCTGACATTGCGCGAGCGGGCATAGTTGAGCAGCTCCAGCGCCGGGTCCACCGCGCCCGGCAGAACCACGACCTCGGCGCCCAGCCGCTCGGCCAGCGCCAGCGTGTCCTGCAGCCGGTCCTTGGCCTCCTCCTTGAGGCTTTCCTCGTTGGTGGTCTGCACATGCACGGCGATCCAGCTCGACCGCAGCTTATCGGCCGAACGCTGGGCCACGCGCACCAGCTTGGCGCCGACCGGCAGCTCGCTGACGCAGACCATGATGCGCTCGCGCGTCGGCCAGGGGCCCGAGATCGCATGCGCTTTCATATAGGTCAGCATCTCGGCGTCGACGCGCTCGGCCGCCGCCCGCATGGCGAGCTCGCGCAGCGCCGTCAGGTTGCCGCGGCTGAAGAAATGGGCGATGGCGCGGGTTGCCTGGTCCTTGACGTAGACCTTGCCCTGGTTGAGCCGCTCGATCAGATCCTCGGGCGGCAGATCGATCAGCTCGATCTCGTCGGCCTGATCCAGCACGTTGTCGGGCACCGTCTCGCGCACGCGGATGCGGGCGATGCGGGCGATGACGTCGTTCAGGCTCTCCAGGTGCTGGATGTTCAGGGTGGTGTAGACGTCGATCCCGACATCGAGGATTTCCTGGACGTCCTGATAGCGCTTGACGTGACGGCTGCCGGGCACGTTGGTGTGGGCCAGCTCGTCGACGATCACCAGGCGCGGGCGGCGCTTCAGGATGCCGTCGATGTCCATTTCGTAGAAGATGCGGTCGCGATAGACGATCTGCTTGCGCGGCAGCACATCCAGCCCGTCCATCAGAAGCTCGGTCTCGGCGCGGCCGTGCGTCTCCAGGATGCCGACGATCAGGTCGGTGCCTTCCTTGCGCCGCCGCTGGGTGGCCTCCAGCATCGCGTAGGTCTTGCCCACGCCCGGGGCGGCGCCCAGGAATATCTTGAGCCGCCCCCGCTTGGCCTTCTTCAGCTCGGAAAGCAGCGTCTCGGGATGCGGACGGTCGGGATCGTCAGCCACGATGACCCGTATGTCGTTGATCTGATGTCATGCACATGAGCTTAAACCCCGCCGCGTTCAACGTCAGGAGAAAACTTCCATACCCCTTTCGCAGCGGTAATATCGCCTACGCGGAAAATAACCGTAAAATTAAATATATTGATAAAACCTTGAATATCCTAAAAATTGCAGGGGTTTCCCGAATACACGCGTAACGAGATAACAGGGTTTGAATTTCCAATCCCACGTGTGCGCGC
>DATBAZ010000495.1:0-9411 GCA_036271255.1 Alphaproteobacteria bacterium | reverse complement strand
TCCGGCCGCCCGGCCTGGTCCCAGCAATCGATCAGCCAGGCGCCGATCAGCTCGCCGAACAGCTGGCTGATCTCCGGCGCGGTGGTGAAGTCGCCCTCGGCGCCCAACGGATCGGCATGGCGGTAATAGCCGTGCTCCGGGTCGCCCAGCGCCGCCGCCATATAGTCGGCGACGGTGATCGGCCCGCTCCGCGCGATCCGCTCGGCCAGGCGCAGGCCCAGCGGGCTGAAAATGGGGCCGGGTGCGTTCAAGTCGGGAAGGTCGGCCGCGGCGGCACGCGGTAGGCGTAGACCGCCATCGCCAGCCCGGCCAGCAGCATCGGGAAGGATAGGACCTGCCCCATGCTGATCACGCCACCCAATACGAAGCCGAGATACGAATCCGGCTCCCGGAACAGCTCGCAGACCGAGCGGGCGACCCCGTAGCCGATCAGGAACAATCCGGTCAGCAGCCCGCGCCGGCTGCGGATCGCCGGCTGCTGCGCCAGGATCGCCAGCAGCACGAACAGGATCACGCCCTCCGACGCGGCTTCGAACAGCTGGCTGGGATAGCGCGGCAGCGGACCGGCGTCCTCGCCGGGGAACACCATGCCCAGCGGCGAGTCGGTCACCCGGCCCCACAGCTCGCCGTTCACGAAATTCGCCAGCCGGCCGAAGAACAGGCCGATCGGCGTGGCGCAGGCGACGAGGTCGGAGACGTCGAACAGGCGGATCTTGCGGCTGCGCGTGAACCAGATCAGCGCGGTGGTGACGCCCAGCATGCCGCCGTGGAACGACATGCCGCCATCCCAGATGCGCAGGATGTTCGCCGGGTGGGCGAAATAGAAGCTCGGCTGATAGAACAGCACGATCCCCAGCCGGCCGCCGATCAGCACGCCGGCCATCGCCCAGAACAGGAAATCGTCCAGGTCGGCGACGGTCGGCCGGCTGTCCGGCCCGTTGAAACGCCTCTGCCGCGCCAGCCATACGGTATAGCGCCAGCCCAGGATCAGCCCGGTGATATAGGCCAGCCCATACCAGCGGATGGAAACGGGCCCGAGCTTCAGCGCAACGGGATCGATCTTGGGATAGGTCAGCGCCATGTGGAGGTCCGGGGCGGGGAACGCCGCAGCTTTATAGCCGCGCAGCGCCGAAGGGCAAAGGCGGCGGATTTGTGCGTTGCATCATTTCCGCGCTAGAGTGGATAGGCTTGATAAGGAGTATTACCGATCTCACCTGTCTTTGCTTGGCAAGGGTCGGGTTCGCGTGATACCAAAAATCGCTGTCGAGTCGATTTCGGATTCGGCGCAACGGCCCCTCAGAGGTCGCTTGAATGCTGGGTGATAAACGATTGTTCGATGATGTGGCGCGCGTCGCAAGCGGCGCGGCCGGTGCTTTTGGTGGAATACGCTCCCGTATGGAGGGAGAGCTGCGCGACCATGTCGAGCGCCTCCTGGCCCGCATGAAGCTCGTCACCCGCGAGGAATTCGAAGTGGTCGAGGCCCTGGCGCAGAAGGCGCGGGCCGAGCAGGAAATCCTGGCCGAACGGTTGGCCGCGCTCGAGGCTCGGCTGGGCCCCAATGCGGCGCCGGCCAAATCGGTACCGAAGAAGCCGCCGGCGGCAACCGGAGCGAAGGCGGCACGCCGCCCGCGCGGCGAGGCCTGATGGCGTCGCCCCTGCCTCGGACGACGCGCGATCAGGATTTGAACGTCATGACTTTGTATGAATTGCGGTGCGCGGGCAACGGCCCGGGCGCCACGGACCTGCCTTTCCAGGCCCTAAGGAGACGAGGATGACCTTACCCTCTCTTGAGACCTCGACGACCCAGATCAATCCGCTCGACCTGATCGAGGAGCTGGTGATCGCCAACGATTGGCCGTTCCAGCGCGCCGCCGATGACGAGATTCTGGTCGAGATCAGCGGCCGCTGGACCGACTACCGCCTGTTCTTCGTCTGGCAGGAAGAGGCCAGTGCGCTGCAATTCTGCTGCCGCCTCGACGCCAAGGTCCCGGCCAAGACCCGCACCACGATCAACGACCTGCTCTCGCGCATCAACGAGCGGCTGTGGGTCGGCCATTTCGACGTCTCCGCCGAGGAGGAGTCGATCATGTTCCGCCATGCCCTGCTGCTTCGCGGCGTCGCCGGCGTCAGCGCCGAGCAGGTCGAGGACCTGGTCGAATTGGCCCTGGTCGAATGCGAGCGCTTCTACCCGGCCTTCCAGCTGGTCATCTGGGGCGGCAAAACCGCCGACGAAGCCATGACCGCCGCCATCCTGGACCCGGTCGGCGAGGCGTAAGCCCGCCTGTAGATATCGCCGCGCCTTCTCTTTATCGTCATGCCCGGGCTTGACCCGGGCATCCACGCGTCTCCATTCGAGCCGATATCGATCGTCCGTACCGGCGGTATCCCGTGGATGCCCGGGTCAAGCCCGGGCATGACGTGCAACGGGTGCAAACAAAATGACCGACGTTCTCCTCATCGGCTGCGGTCGCATGGGCGGCGCCCTTCTGAAGGGCTGGCGTGAATCTGGCGCAGTCACAAGCGCGGTCGTCGTCGATCCGGCGTTACCGGCGCTCGACGGCGTCCAGGTCGTCGCCTCCTTATCCGAAGTCCGGGGTCCCCTGCCCAAGACCATCCTGCTGGCGGTGAAGCCGCAGATGCTGGATCAGGTCATGCCCGGCCTCGCCGAACGGCTGCCGGACGGCGCGCTGGTGATCTCGATCGCCGCGGGGAAGCCGATTTCCTATTTCGCCGGCCGCCTGGTGAAGCCCGCGGCCATCATCCGCACCATGCCCAACACCCCGGCCGCGATCGGGCGCGGCATCACCGTCTGCTGCGCCGGCCCCGGCGTGACCGCGGCCGAGCGTGACATCGCCGACCGGCTGATGAAGGCGGTGGGCGAGGTCGCCTGGACCGAGGACGAGGCGCTGATGCACGCCGTCACCGCCGTCTCCGGCTCCGGGCCCGCCTATGTCTTCCACCTGATCGAGGCGTTGCGCGACGCCGCCGTCGCCGCCGGCCTGCCGCCCGATCTCGCCGCTAGGCTGGCCCGCGCCACCGTCACCGGGGCGGGCGAGCTGGCTCACCAGTCGCCGGATACGCCGGAAAAGCTCCGCGTCGATGTCACAAGCCCCGGCGGCACCACCGCTGCGGCCCTCGCGGTGCTGATGGGCGAAAAGGGACTGACCGACCTCATGACCCGCGCCGTCGCCGCCGCGACCGCCCGGTCGGAGGAACTGGCGAAGGGGTAAACCTTACTTCCGCGGTTCCAAAATCGTATCCAGGCTAGCGGCTTTAGCCTGCGGATCGCGCTCCAGGTGCGGGTAACGCAGGCCGCCGTGATAGTCGAGGTGGACCACCCTATAGCGGTCCGCCGTCTTCACGATCAACTCGATCTGGTCCTTGTTCGCGGCGTTGGCCTTGATGGCTTCCTTCACCACGTCGGGATCGTAGGGAATGCCGTTCACGGCGACGATCTGGGTGCCGGCGGTCAATCCTGCCTTGAAGGCCGGACTGTCCCATAGGACGGATTTGATCTCGCCATCCTTGTTGGCGGCGACGAAGCCCAATGACCAGATGAAGGCCGTCTGCTTACTCTCGCCCTCGGTCGATTTCATCACTTCATTTTCAGTGTCATTATAGACCAGCCGATAGCCACCCTGCTTCAGCCCGCCGAGCGGCGCTTTGCCGCCGCTGGGGTCCAGCCGGGTGCGCAGGAAGTTTGCCCAGTCATAGGGCTGCACCGCATTCAGCGCCTTGACCACGTCGTCGAACGTATATGTGACGGGCACGAAGCTGCCGTCTTCAACGCCGAAAAAGGATTTGGCGAAATCGTCGAGCGAATGCGCGCCCTTGGACAGGTCGCGAATCAGCGTGTCGGCCTCCAGCCAGATCAGCGCGCCCTCGTCGTAATAATCCTCGAAGCGCTGCCAACTCCGCCAGGCCAGTGGATGGCGCGGATTGATGATCTCGTCATTCGTGGTGTCCCGCAACGGCCGCCAGGACCGGCCGGGCATGTTGTCGTAGGTTGCGGCGATCCGGGCCCATTCGTCGAGCGCCTGCTGCCGGCTGTATAGGCCGGAACGTGCCGCCAGTACTTTACCCCAATATTCGGTCTGCCCCTCATAGACCCAGAGCAGGCTGTCGCGCTCGGGTACGTCGAAATCGGGCGCCCAAAGGTCGGCCGGGCGGCGGAACTTGCCGTTCCAGGAATGGGTGTATTCGTGCGGCAGCAGGTCCTTGTCGGTCAGGCTTTTGGCCGGGTCGGTCAGATAGTCGGAATAGGTGTTGTCCTCGCTTGACCGGTGGTGCTCCAGTCCGCCGCCGGGCATCGTGTCCGATAGCGCCACCAGGAAGTCGTAATGGTCGTAATGGTGAGATCCGAATAACCTGTTGGCCTGCTGGATCAGCGACCGGTGCGCCGCCAGGTCTTCCAACTTGATCTCCAGCTGGCTCGGCCGGTCGGCGACGATGTCGAGATGAACCGGCGTGGGCCCGCCCGGGTCAAGGTCAAGGCGCGAGAAATAGCGGCCGGCGAAGATCGGACTATCGGCCAGCGTCTCATAGGGCGTGGTCTTGAAGGTCACATGTCCACCGGTGCCCGAGGCGCCGTCCAGCGCGCTGCCGAACAGCCAGCCGGTGGGCAGGGTGACATCGGGCGTGACCATGATCTGGCGCACGAAATAGCCGGCCGGGTAGAGCGACAGGCGGATCGGTTCCAGCTCCATCATGTTCGACGTGATCTCGGCATCGCCGAAACGATCGCTCACGGGGGACAGATACTGGAAACTCACATCCAGCTTCGGTGCGCCCGCCGGCACGGTCAGGTGAAAGGCATAGACATCGACCGGGTCGCGCACCCAGGCGAGCTTCTGCCCGTTCGCCGTGACGGTCAGCCCCGCCAACCGGTCGATCGCCCCCTCCGGCGCATGCGTGCCGGGCAGCCATTTGGGATAGAGCAGGGTGAGATCGCCCGCCTCGGCCGGGATCACCTCATGCACCCGCACGACCTTGCGGTCGATATCGGTGGCATCGATCGAAAGCTGGATCGTGCCGGGAAACGGCTTGTCCTCAGGCGCGGGGATCGCCGGCGCGGGTGCCGCGGGGACGGGGCCTGGGCTGGCGGCGAAAGCAAAGAGTGGGAGCGCGATCGCCGCCAAGAGCGCAGACAACGAACATCCCGACACGGTCATTGATTTCATTTGGTTATCTGCCCTGGTTCGGGTCCGGACGGAAAAACCGAGCCTAGCCCGGGGTTTTTGGCCTGACCAGGAATTTCCTGATCGCCGCGGTTGAACGCATCCGCGTGTGAACGGGTTGTCCTTCCCGGGAGCCCCGCATGACTAAATCCGACATCATCGAAACCGACATTCCGCAGCGGCTGGACCGGCTGCCCTGGTCCGGCTTCCATTGGCTGGTGGTGGTCGCGCTCGGCATCACCTGGATACTGGACGGGCTGGAGGTCACGCTGACCGGGTCGGTCGCCGGCGTGCTGCAGGGCCCGGACGGGCTCAGCCTCAGCGATACCCAGATCGGCGGCGCCGCCAGCTTCTATCTGGTGGGGGCCGTGCTGGGGGCGCTGGGCTTCGGCTATCTCACCGACCTTTTGGGCCGCAAGAAGCTGTTCTTCGTCACGCTGGGCTTTTATCTCGCGGCCACGGCGGCGACGGCCTTTTCGTGGGACGCGGCCAGCTTCATGGTCTTTCGTTTCCTGACAGGGGCCGGGATCGGCGGGGAATACGCGGCGATCAACTCCGCGATCCAGGAGCTGATTCCGGCGCGTTTCCGTGGCCGGACCGATCTCGCGATCAACGGCAGCTACTGGTTCGGCGCGGCGGCAGGCGCGGGCGTCACGGTGCTGCTGCTCGACCCGCATATTTTCGCGCCGAGCATAGGTTGGCGCGTCGCTTTCGGCACGGGTGCGGTTTTGGGGCTGGGCATCCTGGCGCTGCGTGGCTTCCTGCCGGAAAGCCCGCGCTGGCTGATGATCCATGGCGACGAAAAAGGCGCCGACCAGGTAGTGCGGGAGATCGAGGAGCGGGTGCAGTATTCCGCCGGCAGCCTGCCGCCGGTGCCGCCCGAGCGTTTCCGCTTCCGCCCGCGCGAACATGCCGGCCTCGGCGAGGTGGCGGCCGCCCTGTTTCGCGCCTATCCGCGCCGCGCCATCCTGGGGCTGGCGCTGATGGGGGCGCAGGCCTTCCTCTATAACGCCATCTTCTTCACCTATGCGCTGGTGCTGGGCCGTTTCTTCCAGGTTCCGCCGGGCAAGGTCGGGCTCTATCTGCTGCCATTCTCGCTCACCAACGCCATTGGGCCGGTGCTGCTCGGCCCCCTGTTCGACACGTGGGGCCGCAAGCCGATGATCGCCGCGACCTACGCGATCTCAGGCCTGGTGCTGCTGGCCGGCGGGTGGATGTTCGCCCAGGGGCAGCTCAACGCCGTCACGCTGACCGCGATCTTCTCGGTCGTGTTCTTCTTCGCCTCGCCCGCCGCCAGCGCGGCGTACCTCACGGTCGGCGAAAGCTTCCCGCTGGAGACCCGCGCCATGGCGATCGCCATCTTCTATGCGGCGGGCACGGCGGTAGGCGGCGTGGCCGGGCCGCTGGTCTTCGGCCATCTGATCGGCGCCGGCGGTCGCCAGCCCTTGTTTCACGGCTATCTCTTCGCCGCAGCCCTGATGATCGGGGCGGCATTGGTCGAGCTGGCGATCGGCATCAAGTCCGAACGCCAATCCCTCGAATCCGTCGCCGCCCCGCTGGCTTCGGCTGAGTGACCGCCCCGTCGAGGCTCCAGCCCTGGCCTGGCAAAATCCTTATTGGACAGACCCGCGACCGTCGCGTATCACGCCGGGACTGATAAGGAGATAATCCTGCCCTCAATCCGTTCCAGCGAAGCCGAGGACTGGCCGATAGAAAACGGGACGGCGCAAAAACTGGTGCAAGCCGGCATCTCGTTGATTGCGCGCGGCGGCTTCCGCGCACTGACCGTGCGCGACGTCGCAGCGATGGCGTCGATTTCGTTTCCCTCGGTCCAGTATCATTTCCCGGCCAAGGCCGATCTGCTGGCGGCTGTGTTCAATGCGACAGCCGCGCAGCATTGCCATATGCTGGATTCCCTGCTGCCGGATGTCGAACCCGGCGAGATGGGGCCGATCGCCCTTTCGACCGTGGCGAATGCCGTGCTGGCGGACTGGTGCACGACCCACGCCGAACTCACCCTGGCGGCACATGAGATGTTGCTTGCCGCCTACCGCGATCCGGCGCTGGCCGGGGCCGGCGCGGCCTGGATCACACGCCAGCACGCGGCCTGGACCGAGCTGATCGGCCGGACGACCGGGACGCCCGACCCCGATGTGGCCTGGTTCGTGCTCGAACTGCTGATCGGCCTCAGCCTGACGACGCTGGGATGCGGCCGGCCGATCGAGGCCGGACTGGCCAACCACGAAATATTATATTTCGCGCTGGTGGGGCCGGGCGAGTGGCCCAGCATGCCGGTCTGGTATCCGGCCCTCCTTGCCGCGATCGACAAGCAGGACGGGAAGGACGATGGCGAGCTGTCCCGGGCGCCGCTGCGCTCGGTTCATCCGGCGGCGGAGAAGATCCTGCGGGCCGGGATGGCGATCGTCGCCGAGGAAGGGTCCAGTCAGCTGACCTTCCGCGGCGTGGCGACCCGGGCCGGCGTTGCCGTTACGTCGGTCACCAATAATTTCCATACGCGGGAGAACCTGATCTATCGCGTCTATCGCCGGATCCAGGACGACATGGCGGAGGTGAGTTTTCGCCACGGCTGGGACGGGCCGGCGGAGCCGCCGCCGCCCGATCTCTTCGACACATTGCTCCGTACCGTCATGGGCGACCGGGAGCCGTCTTTTCTGGCGGCCTATGACCTGATCCTCGCGGCCGCCCGCGACGAGCGGCTCAGTTCCCAGGCCTGGCGCATGCGGATGACCCGCGGCGTCCATCTGCTGGTCAAGCGCGGTCTCATGCCACCGCCCGGCCCGCAATCCTATTTCTGCTCGCACATCGTTTCGCTCTGGGGCATGGGCGTCGGGCTGCTGCACCATATTCGCGGTTCAGATCAAACGGAGCGCACGGCGCTCGTCGAGGCGCGGTTGAGGTCGGGATTCCAAAGGCTACCGATTTCGCGCTGGCCCAATTAGGCTCATGGGCTTCCTTAACCGGAGTCTCTCATGCTTTCACGCCGCGACCTGCTCGTCACCACCGCCGCCTTCGCCACGCTCTCCACCCTGCCGGCCGCTGCCGCCCAGCCTGGCCTGAAGGCCGCGCTCGACGCCGCATCGGAAGGGATGATGGCCGACTATCCGGAGAACGCGACCTTTCTCGGCCTCGATACCGGCCCTCGCGCCCCGTTGCGCGGCAAGCTGACCGACCGGTCGGAGGCAGGCGATGCCGCTCGGGCCGCCGCCTGCGCCGACCGGCTCAAGATGCTGAAGACGGTGGATGCGTCCGGCCTGCAGGGCATCGACCGGATCAATCTCGAAACCGTGATCTATGCCCATCAGCTGGCGGACGACGGCTATCGCCGTTTCAAGTTCGGCGACAATGCGGTGCTGAATGTCTGGCAGGGCGAGAGCAATACCGCCTACGCCGTCAGCCAGGCTTCCGGCTTCTTCGCCACGATCCCCGACTTCCTGAACTCCATGCACCCGGTCGACAGCTCGGGGGATGCCGAGGACTATCTGTCCCGGCTGAGCGCCCTTGCCAGGAATATGGACGCCGAGAATGCCCGCCTGACCCGCGACGCCGCCCTGGGCGCGATCGCGCCGGACTTCCTGCTCGACACTACGCTGAAGCAGATGGCCGATTTCCAGGCCAAGCCGGTCGCGGACTGGGGGCTGGTCGCGTCGTTGACGACCCGCGCCAAGGCGAAGAACATTACCGGCGATTGGGCGGGCAGGGCCGCGCAGATCTGCACAGCCGAGGTCGGGCCGGCGGTCGCGCGCCAGATCGCGGTGCTGAAGGACCTACGCGCCAAGGCGACGTCCGATGCCGGCGTGTGGAAGCTGAAGGATGGCGACGCCTTCTACGACTGGGCGCTCAAGATCGGCACCACCACACCGATGACGCCGGATGAGGTCCACAAACTCGGCCTTGAGCAGGTCAAGGCGCTTACCGACCGGATGGACGGGCTGCTGCGCAAGCAGGGCTTGACCGACGGCACGGTCGGGCAGCGCATGGCCGCGCTGGGCAAGGACCCGCGTTATCTCTTTCCCAACACCGACCAGGGCCGCGCCGATCTGCTCGCCTATCTGAACGGCGTGGTGGCGAAGATGCGGGAGCGCCTGCCGCGCGCCTTCGCCACGATCAAGAAGGCCGACCTGGTGATCAAGCGCGTTCCGCCGGATATCGAGGCCGGGGCGCCCGACGGCTATGAGCAGGACGGCCCGATCGACGGCAGCCGCCCGGCCTCCTA
>DATBAZ010000494.1:0-3146 GCA_036271255.1 Alphaproteobacteria bacterium | reverse complement strand
CGCTTATGCCGACACCACCGGCCAGGCCCATGCCGAGGAGCTGCAGAGGCTGACCGCAGCGGCAAAGCTCGCCCATGAGATCGGACTGGAAGTCCATGCCGGCCACGGCCTCACCTTCGACAATGTCGGCCCGGTTGCCGCGCTGCCGCAGGTGGTGGAGCTCAATATCGGCCATTTCCTGGTCGGCGAGGCGCTGTTTGTCGGGCTCGTGCCGGCGATCAAGGAGATGCGGCTGCGCATCGCGCTCGCGCGCAGCGGAGGCGTGGTGACATGATCCTCGGCCTGGGCTCGGACCTGATCGACATCACGCGCGTTGCGCGCTCGATCGCACGTTTCGGCGATCGTTTCATCAACCGCTGCTTCACCGATGTGGAGAAGGCGCGGGCCGCGCGCCGGCCGCTGATCGCCGACGCCAGCTATGCCAAACGGTTTGCTGCGAAGGAGGCCTGTGCTAAAGCGCTCGGCACCGGCATGCGCGCCGGCGTCTTCTGGCGCGATATGGGCGTGGTCAATCTGCCGGGCGGGCGGCCGACGATGGTGCTGACCGGCGGGGCGCTGGAGCGCCTGAAGGCGATCACGCCGCCGGGCATGACCGCCCGGATCGACCTGACGATCACGGACGAGCCGCCGTTGGCCCAGGCCATGGTGATTATCTCGGCGGTCCCCGCGGAGCCCACGCAATGAGCGATATGAGCGAACAGACCATGAGCAAGACCGCCGCCCCGGCGAAAAAAGAAGAAAGCGTCGTCGAGCTGATCCTGACGGTGGTCTACGCGCTGCTGATCGCGCTGGTCATCCGCACGCTCGCCTTCGAGCCGTTCAACATCCCGTCCGGCTCGATGACGCCGACATTGCTGACCGGCGACTATGTCTTCGTATCCAAATTTTCCTACGGCTACAGCGCCTATTCGCTGCCCTTTGCGCCCTCCTTCATGCACGGGCGCATCCTTGGCAGCCTGCCCAAGCGCGGCGACGTCGCCGTCTTCGTCAACCCGCATACCGGCGAAGATTACATCAAGCGGATCGTCGGCCTGCCCGGCGACAAGATCCAGGTTGTCCACGGCGTCCTGACCATCAACGGTGAACCGTCCAAACGCGAGCGGATCGAGGACTATCTCGAGCGGGAGCCGACGGATGAACGTTACGGCGACAGGATCATGAGCACGCTTCGCTATCAATATATCGAAACCTTACCGAACGGAGTGAAGCACCGCATCCTGGGGAACACGACCGATCAGCCGGAAGACTCCTTTCAGAATGTCGATGACACCGGGGTCTTTGAGGTTCCCGCCGACAATTTCTTCGCCATGGGCGACAATCGCGATAACTCCAGCGATAGTCGGCTCGCCCTCGGCTATGTCCCTGTCGACAACCTAGTGGGCCGAGCTGACCGACGCTTCATCTCGCTGGAGCCGGGCGCGCATCTGTGGGAAATCTGGCGCTGGCCCTGGACGCTCCGGTTCAGCCGGTTCCTCGGGCCGGTGAATTGAAGACGGCGACTGAGCCGGCGGACCTCTCCGCGCTCGAACAGGCGCTCGGCCACAGCTTCCGCAACCGCGACCTGCTCGTCCAGGCGACCACCCATTCCGCCGTCGGATACGGCCGCACCGATACGGTGCACAATGAACGGCTGGAGTTCTTGGGCGATCGTGTTCTGGGCCTCGTCATGGCTCAGTTCCTGATGGAGACGTTTCCGAAGGCGAAGGAAGGCGAACTCGGGCCGCGGCAGTCCACGCTGGTGAGTCGCCCGGCCCTCGCCGAAGTAGCGAGGGCCATCAATCTTGGGGCCTACCTGGTCTTAACCGCGGCTGATGACGCGGGCGGCAAGCGTAACAACGACAAATTGCTCGCGGACGCTACAGAGGCGGTCATAGCGGCAGTCTATCTTGACGGCGGTCTGCCGGTAGCTGAACGCTTCATCCGGAAAAGCTGGGCCGATCAGGTCAGCGCCGTGGAAGAGATGCCTGTCGAGCCCAAGACCGCCTTGCAGGTTTGGGCTCTGGGCCGCGGAAAACCCTTGCCGTCCTATAGCGTCGTCCGCTCGGCGGGGGCTGCCCACGACCCGGTGTTCGAGGTCAGGGTCGAGGTCAAGGGCGTTGAGCCCGCGCAGGCCGAAGGCTCGTCCAAGCGCGCAGCGGAGAAGGCGGCGGCGCTCACCATGCTGAAAAGGCTGGGCGTCGTGCCGGCGGAGGCGCAACCGTGACGGAAGAGACCACACGCTGCGGCTTCGTCGCGCTGATCGGCGCGCCCAATGCCGGCAAATCGACCATGCTGAACGCGCTGGTCGGCCAAAAGGTGGCGATCGTCAGCCCCAAGCCCCAGACGACGCGCAGCCGCGTGCTGGGCATCGCCATGGAGGGGCAGAGCCAGCTCATCTATGTCGACACGCCAGGCATCTTCGCGCCGCGCCGACGGCTGGACCGGGCGATGGTGAAGGCCGCCTGGACCGGGGCAGGGGACGCCGATATCGTCGCGCTGCTGGTCGATGCCAGCCTGGACCGGCTGGGCAAGGACACGCGCGCCATCCTGGGCAATCTCGCCGAGAGCGGCCGTCCGGCGATGCTGATCCTCAACAAGATCGACGCCACCCAGCCGAGCAAGCTCCTGACCCTGGCAGCCGAGCTCAACGCCGCCTGTGCCTTCACCGACACTTTCATGGTCTCGGCCCGCACCGGCAACGGCCTGGAGGATCTGCGCAAGGTCTTCGCCGCGCGCGTTCCCGCCGGTCCCTGGCACTATCCCGACGACCAGCTCTCAGACCTGCCGACCCGCCTGCTGGCGACCGAGATCACCCGCGAGCAGCTCTACCTCCAGCTCGGCCAGGAACTGCCCTATGCCAGCACGGTCGAGCACGAGAAATGGGAAGAAAAGCCCGACGGCAGCGTGCTAATCCACCAGGTCATCCTGGTCGAGCGCCCCAACCAGAAGGCCATCGTCATCGGCAAGGGCGGCACCAAGATCAAATCCATCGGCGAGGCCGCGCGGCGTGAGTTGACCAAGGCATTGGACCAGCAGGTTCACTTGCTGCTGCACGTGAAGGTGCGGGAAGACTGGGCAGAGGATTCAGGGCACTTCCGGGAAATCGGGCTGGATTGGAGGGCTTAGCTAGGGAAGGTGGATCACGTACCGCTTCAGCGTCGCCTCCA
>DATBAZ010000493.1:0-2388 GCA_036271255.1 Alphaproteobacteria bacterium | reverse complement strand
GCGGGCGGGTAGATCTCGATGCGGTAGCGGAAGCCGAACAGCCGCTCGGCCCGGTCGCGCTCCCATACCAGCGGGTCGAAGGGCGAGACCAGCGCGCGGGCGGCGACACGGGCCGGCCGCGCTGCGTCGGGCTCGAGATAGGCCGCGTTGCGCCAGCCCTCGACTTCGACCGGGATCAGCCTCTTGGCCTCGACCAGCTCAGCCACCCTGGCCTTGGAATCGGCGGGGTCGAGGCGGAAATAGTCGCGCAGGTCGGGTTCGGTGGCGATGCCCAGCGCGCGGGCGGCGACGCCGATCAGATGGCGCTGGGCATCGGCCTCGTCCGGCGTCGGCAATGCCTGGATGACGTCGGGGATGACGCGCTCGGTCAGGTCGTAGGCGCGCTCGAAGCCGCGCCGGGTGGCGGTGGTGATGCGGCCGGCCCAGAACAGATATTCCAGCGCGATCTTGGTCTCGGTCCAGCCCCACCAGGCGCTGCCTTTGTGGGTCGAGCGGTCGAGGTCGCTGGCCGCGACCGGGCCGCCGCGCTCGACCTCGCGATAGATGTTCTCGACGAAGTCCGGCTTCTCCCGCACGATCCGCGCGATGCCTTTATAGATCCCGTCGAACCGTTCCGCTCTCGCCATCCGCCAGCGCATATAGGGCTGCAGCGACATCGGCAGCAGCGACGCCTCATGCGCCCAATATTCGAAGAGCGAACGCCGTTTCGGTTCCCAGGCAGCGGCGTCGAGCAAGGCGGGATCGTAGGCGCCGAGGCGGGAGAACAGCGGCATGTAATGCGCGCGGGTCAGCACATTGACCGAATCCATCTGCAGAAGGCCGATCCGGTCGATCACCTGCTGCAGATGGGCGCGGGTCTTGCGGCCGGGGCGGTGCGGGCGGTTCAGGCCTTGCGCCGCCAGCGCGATCCGCGCCGCCTCGCGCCGGCTTATGCGGTCCATGGGAGAATCGTGGGTTTTGTGCTCATCGTTGCAGGGTTTTATAGCGGCAAACGCGGATCGGCGTTAGGTTGCGCGCCAGTCAGTTCGGCGCAGGATCGCGCCGGCGTCGGAGTTTGAAGTTCCATGGTCAGCACCCGCCATGTCGCCGCCTGTCTCGCCCTGGCCGTTCTTGCCGCCTGCGCTGACGGACCGAAGGGGCCGCCGCCGCCGACCTTCAGCCCCAACGGCGAACCGCTGGTGCCGCCGCAATGGCCGCAGAAGTGCGAAGACGCGATCGATATGTGGTTCGACCGGCTCGACACCGGCCATACCGGCGGCATCACCCTCGCCGTGCTGATGGCCGACGCCGAGCGTCAGTACAGGCTGATGGACCTGCGCCATGACGGGAAGGTGACGGCCGAGGAACTGTCGAAATACCGCCTCAAGATCATGGGCGGCCATTATCTGAGCGTCAGCACGCCCGGTCAGCAGGTGGGGCTGGGGCGCGGCAGCGATGACGAAGCCCGCCCAGGCGACCGTCTTGACGAGCCGGCGGACGATGATAGGCCGCATAAGCGCCATGGCGAGGATAATCGGCCGGTCGATGCCTTTGCCGCCCTGGTGTCGGACCAGCCCGACCCGGTGATGTCCGCCGATAACGACCTCGACGGTTCGGTCACGTGGGATGAATTCCGCGCTCTGGTCACCCAGAACTTCGCCGAATTCGACGAAGACCATACCGGCGTCATCACCAAGTCCAAGGTCGAGAAGATCTGCGACCGGAAATAAGTCACCCGCCATCATTGCGAGCCGCGGGCGAAGCGCGGTGTCTGCGAGGCGTAAACGCCCCTTCGGGGCGGGAAGCAATCCAGGGCCATATCGACCGGTATCGGGCCAACGGCCCTGGATTGCTTCGTCGCTCTGCTTCTCGCAATGACGATCAGCGAGAAAGAGGTCCTTTGAGGATATCTGATCTCCTGAAGCGGGACATGATTGGAGGGGACTATTTCTTGCCGGCGTTCTGGCTGAGCCAGTCTTCGAAATGTATCGCGCCGAGATGGGCGCCGGCGTCCGGCGTCAGCGTCCGGTCGTTCACGTCGATGCCGAAATAGCGTGCGTGGATATCGGTGACGACCTCCCGCCCGTCATGCGTCGCGGCCAGGAACTGGCGTACGAACTCGTCGAGCGGAATCTTGGCCGGACCGCCGATCTCGATCATGCCGTTCCGCGGCGCCTTGAGCGTGGCGTCGGCCACCGCGTCGGCCACATCCTCGGCCGCGATCGGCTGGAACAGGGCAGGGGACATATGGATGGCGTCACCAACCGTGCCGTCATAGACGATGCCGCCGGCGAACTCGAAGAATTGCGTCGCCCGCACGATCGTATAGGGGGTGCCGGACTCCGCGATCAGCCGCTCCTGGACCAGTTTCGCACGAAAATAGCCGCTGGCCTGAAGCCGTTCGGTACC
>DATBAZ010000492.1:0-2211 GCA_036271255.1 Alphaproteobacteria bacterium | reverse complement strand
ACAGGGTCGCCGCGATAGCCAATGCGATATAGATCCAGAACCGGCCGGAGTCGTAGGCTTGCTGGCCATCCTGTCCCGCCTTGGTCGCCCCGCGGATCTGCAGGTCGATGTCTTTTACGACCACATCGCGCCAGCCGTTATAACCGCCGCGCATATTGCCGACATAGGACGCGTAGGCCGCCTTCCGGTCGCCGCCGGCGATCATGTCGAGCATCTTCTGGTCCAGTTCGAGGTAATTCCGCCATCCGGCCTCGATCCGGCCGGAAAGCGCGCTGACCTCGTCGGACACCGTGGCTTTCTGGAAATCCGTCCAGGCCTGCTGCGCGCTCTCAGCCACTGTCTTCAAGGTAGAGGCTTCCTTGGCCGCCTGCTCCGGCGTCACGGCGAGAAGCGCGGCTGCCTCGATCTGACGGAAGCGCATGGTATGAAAGGAGTAATCGCCGAGTGCGCGGGTGGCTGGCAGCCAGGACTGGCGCATATTTTCGGCGGCGACGTTGACCTCGGCCAGACGCTGTGTCGCGAATACGCCAAGGCCTATTGTCAGCAGAAGGACAAAGCCAAAGGCCGCTGTAATCTGCGTCCTGATCTTCAGATCCGCTAGCGCGGCGAACATGACCACTCCTTGGGGTAGGGCCACGCGAATGGCCCAGGCGCGGCAGATATCGCCGTCCCGACGGGAGCATCCTGGATTTGGCTTAAGGAACGGTTAACACTTTATCGATAAAGCGTTCTTTGCGGGGCCGATTGGCCCTGGGGCCCATCCGATGCGAACGGGACTTTCGGGTGCGCCTGGCGGACGGCGTCCGCACAGACACCCCGGGATGCGGTTCAGCCCGCTGCTTCGACCATGGCCCGAGCGGACTGGATGGCGTCAAGGGCCGCGTCCTCAACCGCTACATCGCGCTTGTCGGCGGCTTCGTAAGCGGCTTCCGCCTCGGTCAGCAGGCGTGTTGCCTCGGCCTTGTTGACCTCGGCGAGCGGGATCGCCCTGTTCGCCAGGACGGTGCAGCGTTCCTGGGTGATCTCGGCGAAACCGCCATCGACGAACAACTGCTCGATGACCCGATCGCCATCATACAGGGCGATCGTGCCGCCGCGCAGCATGACGATCATCGGGCTGTGGCCTTCCAGCACGCCCATGTCGCCTTCCGACGCCGGGATCACCACCATGTCCACGGGACGGGACAGCAGCAGCTTCTCCGGGCTGACGATTTCGAGATTGGTCGGCATTAAGCTGCGTCCTGCTGTTTCGGCCGGCGCCGTCGTGGCGCGGATGGCCGGGACGGGCCCGGCCATGACGGAAGTTGGTTAGGCGTTCGCCTTCAGCGTCTCGGCCTTGGCAACGGCTTCCTCGATGGTGCCGACCATGTAGAACGCTTGCTCTGGCAGATGATCGTATTCACCGGCACAGATCGCCTTGAAGCTGCGCACCGTTTCAGCGACCGGCACCAGCTTGCCGGGGAAGCCGGTGAACACTTCCGCCACGTGGAACGGCTGCGACAGGAATTTCTGGATCTTGCGGGCGCGAGCGACGACCAGCTTGTCCTCTTCGGACAACTCGTCCATGCCCAGAATGGCGATGATGTCCTGCAGCGACTTGTAGGTCTGCAGGATGCGCTGCGTCTCGCGCGCCACCAGGTAGTGCTCCTCACCCACGATCCGCGGGTCCAGCGAGCGCGACGTGGAGTCCAGCGGATCCACCGCCGGGTAGATCCCCAGCTCGGCGATCTGCCGGTTCAGCACCGTCGTGGCGTCCAAGTGGGCGAACGACGTCGCCGGCGCCGGGTCGGTCAAGTCATCGGCCGGCACGTAGATGGCCTGCACCGAGGTGATCGAGCCCTTGTTGGTCGAGGTAATCCGCTCCTGCATCGCGCCCATGTCGGTCGCCAGCGTCGGCTGGTAACCCACCGCCGACGGGATGCGGCCCAGCAGAGCGGACACTTCCGCGCCCGCCTGGGTGAAGCGGAAGATGTTGTCCACGAAGAACAGCACGTCCTGGCCTTCTTCGTCGCGGAAATACTCGGCCATCGTCAGGCCGGACAGGCCGACGCGGGCACGGGCGCCCGGCGGCTCGTTCATCTGGCCATACATCAGCGCCACCTTGGAGCCTTCGATCAGGTTGTGGTTGTCGTCCATCTTGATGACGCCGGCGTCGATCATCTCGTGATACAGGTCGTTGCCTTCGCGGGTGCGTTCACCCACGCCGGCGAA
>DATBAZ010000491.1:0-8254 GCA_036271255.1 Alphaproteobacteria bacterium | reverse complement strand
AGGGTTCTTCCTTGGACATAGGCATAATACCGCCCTGTGATTGGGCAGCGCGCAAGCACAATCATCGCACGCGTGAATCAGGAGGCGTATCAGTGCCTCAAAACCCGTAAAGCCGGGCCGGATTCTCGGCCAAGATCTTCTGCCTCAGCGCTGCATCCGGCACCCAGCGCGGAAGCTGGTTCAGCATCAGCCCGTCATCGACCGTGAGGAAGGGCGAGATGGCGGTAGGGGACCGGCCGGGGATGCGGGCGGCATCGGTATGCGGCCAGTCGCTGCCCCAGATCACCCGGTCCGGATTGGCCGCAACCAGGGCCTGGGCGAAGGGTGCGATATCCTCATAGGGCGCCGGCGCCTTGGACGCGCGATAGGCGGCCGAGATTTTGACATAGGCTTTGCCGGAGCCGACCAACGCCGTGATGGCGTCAAAGCCGGGCTGGCCAAGCCCCTGCGCCGCCTGCATCCCGGCAAAATGGTCGAGCACCAGCGGTATCGGCAAGCCCGCAAGCAGGTTGTGCGAGGTCGCGATCACCGACGTGCGGGTGTAGAGCTGCACATGCCAGCCGCGCGGTTCGCACTGAGCGGTCGCGGCCAACAGTTTCTGTGCCGCGACCGCCGGATCGAACTCCCCGGCGGTTTCCAGATTGATCCTCAGCCCGCGCACGCCGGCCTTGGCCAAAGCATCCAGCTCCGCCGTGGAAGCGTTTTCGCCCACGACCGCGACGCCCCGAGCCCGGCCGCCGAGCCTGCCTAAGCCGTCAAGCATCGCGGCATTATCCGTTCCGTAGAAGCTCGGCTGGATCAGCACGACGCGGTCGAGATGGAGATCGCGTTGCAATTCCAGCAGCATCTCCGGCGAGGCCATGGGCGGCGTGTAGACCCGGCTCGGCGCCATCGGAAAGCGGACCGGATCGCCGACGATATGGACATGGCAGTCGCAGGCCCCGGCAGGCACCGCGAAATCGACCGGAGAGCGCGGTCCCCAGGGCGTTGCGCCGGCGCCCCGCGTCCAGGCCGCGGCCGTCATCGCCGCGCCGCCCATGCGCAAGGCCTGCCGCCGCGTCAGCATCATTTTCCCCATCCGAACGGTCACTTATTGGTGTCGATAGCGAAGCCGGTCCGATAAAATCATCTTAGCATGCAAAGGAAAAACCTTTTCGCGGATGCCATAGCGGGGCTGATCACCTCGACGGTGTCGCTTGCCTATTGTTTCTCCTTCGGCGCCCTGATCTTCGCCGGCCCGCTCCAGCGCTTCCTCGGGCAGGGCGTCGCCGTGGCGTTGATCTGCAGCGGTGTCATCGGCCTCGTCATCGCTTTGAAGAGCGGCTTCCAGGTTTCCGTATCGGGGCCCGAAGGCAACACGGCGGCGCTCATCGCAGCGATGATGTCGGCGCTGGCGCCGCTGCTGGCCGCACAGCCGGGGGACGGGGCGCTCTATCTGGCGCTGGCCGCGCTGGCGGTGGTGACAGTCTTCACCGGCCTGGTTCTCTTTCTGCTCGGCCAGAACCGGCTAGGGCGGCTGGCGCGCTTCATCCCCTATCCGGTGCTGGCCGGCTTCCAGGCGGCATCGGGCTGGATCATGGCGACGGGCGCGATCCGGATGGCCACCAGCGTGCCGGTCCATCTCGCGACCCTGTCGTCGCTGTTGAGCGGCGAAACCGCGGCCATGCTGGTGACAACCGCCATTTGGGCCGTCGTGTTATGGCTGCTGACGACACGGATCAAGCATGTGCTGACCCTGCCGATCGCGCTGGCGGCAGCCGCGTTCGCCGCAGATATCACCTTCAAGACCATGCCGTCGCTGCCGGAGGCGCACTGGCTGTTCCCGGTTTCTCAAGGCATGCAGGTCGCCTTGCCCGCGCTCGCACCCGGTGTCTGGCACGCGCATTGGGCATCGTTGCTGAGCATCTCGAGCTTAGTCGCCACCGTCGCTTTGATGGCGGCGATCACGATAGCGCTGACCGCGACCAGCATCGAAGAGACTTTGCGGACCGATATCGACCTCGATCATGAGCTCAAGGTCCATGGGCTGGCGAATATCGCCTCGGGCCTGCTGGGCGGCATGGTCGGCCATATTGTGCTGAACCGCACTCTGATGGCGCGCGAGGCCGGCGGATCGGGGCGTCTGACCGGCACAATGGTCGCGCTGGTCGGCATTGCGGCGCTGGCCGGCGGGCTGGCGCTGATCGGTTATGTGCCGCGCTTCGTCCTCGGCGGGCTGCTGCTGGAGCTCGGCGTACGGCTGGTCTGGCGCTGGTGCATCAGCGGCCGCAAGCGGCTCGCCTTCATCGAATGGCTGCTGGTGCCGGTGATCCTGGTGGTGACCGCCTGGTTCGGCGTGCTGATCGGCTTCCTGATCGGCATCCTCGGCGGCTGCGTGATCTTCGTGGTGAGCGTCAGCCGCGTCGATATCGTGAAGCACCATTTCACCGTCGACGAGCGCCCCTCCTCCCTGGTCCGCTCATCGGAGGAAATGGCGCTGCTCGCCGAGCATGGCCACGAGGTGCGGATCGTGCAGCTGGCGACCTTCATCTTCTTCGGCCAGGCCTACCGCCTGCAGGAGCGGATTGCTGCGCTGGTCACGGCGATGGCGCCGCGCATGGTGATCTTCGATTTTAACGCCGTTCCCGGCATCGATTCCTCGGCGGGATCGAGCTTGTTCAGGATCGAGGAGAGGCTGCGCAGCCACAACATCGCCCACGTCGTCGTGGGCCTGACGCCTGAGATTCGCCACGTCATGGCCGATGCCGGCGGCCTCAAGCCGAACGTGATCCAGCTCGGCAGTCTGGACGAGGCGCTGGAATGCGGCGAGGAGGAGCTGCTGGCGAGCCATGACGGCCACGCCGCCGGCCAGCGGGCACTGACCGATTGGCTGACCGACGCGCTGGGTGGGGCCGATCTGGCGGATGTGCTGGTCGCGGCACTGGAGCCGGCAAACCAGGAAAGCGCTGGCTTTCTCTGCCGTGCCGGCGATCCGACCGACACGCTGATCTTCATCGAAAGCGGCCGGGTCAGTGTCGAGGTCGAGAACGAGGGCCATTCTCCAATCCGCCAACGCGTCTTCGGCCCCAACACCATCGTCGGCGAGGTCGGCTTCTTCCTGGGCGTGCCCCGAACCGCCGACCTGCGCACCGATGGTCCCGCCACGGTATGGACACTGAGCCACGTCGCGTATCAGCGCCTTGCCCGCGAAACCCCTGCCGTCACCGCCGCGCTCCTGACTTGCACCGTCCGTATCCAGGCGGAGCGCTTGGCGTTTTCAAGCCGGCAGGTGGCGGCGCTGCAGCGGTAAGTGAGCCGTTCAGTTCGTATTCGACTGATACGGCACTACAGCGCCACCCTGCATCCGCACACCGCCATCCGGCGGGAGAAATCCATTGGGATCCCGAACATAGCCGCGGCCGACCATGCAGGAAGCCATCGCGTCGTTACTGAATACCTGCGCCGAACGAACAATTCCGCCTCTGAATCGCGGCGATGTTCCGGCTGCGGCATTGGCCGCCGCAAGACAGGCAGAACGATCACTGAGATAATTCTCGTAGGTGGCTCCGGCCTTCGCCCACCGAATCACATGGCCTTCTGCTAAAGCACTTCCTGCTAGACACAGACAAGCAATCGACCAGCCTGCTGTTACTTTGTTCATTGTAATCCTCCCAGGTCCTTCTGCACTGTAGTACCGGACTTGGGATGAACAATAGGCTTATAGCAGGCCGACGGTTTATTCCGCCGGCTTCGTTCCCGGTGCCACCTTCGCCTTCGGCAAGTCCAGCCGGATATGCAGCTCGCGCAGCCGTGCGAGGTCGACCGGCGATGGGGCGCCCATCAGCAGGTCTTCGGCTTTCTGGTTCAGCGGGAAGGCGATGACTTCGCGGATGTTGGGTTCGTCGGCCAGCAGCATGACGATGCGGTCGACGCCCGGAGCGGAGCCGCCGTGCGGCGGCGCGCCAAGGCGGAAGGCCGAGAGCATGCCGCCGAAGCGAGCCTCCAGAACCTCCTCAGGATAGCCGGCGATGGCGAAGGCCTTGACCATGATCTCAGGCAGATGATTCCGGATCGCGCCGGATGACAGCTCAACGCCGTTGCAGACGATGTCGTACTGATAGGCCTTTATCGTCAGCGGATCCTGGGTCTCCAGCGCCTCGAGCCCACCCTGCGGCATGGAGAACGGGTTGTGGCTGAAATCGACCTGGCCGGTCTCCTCGTTCAGCTCGAACATTGGGAAGTCGACGATCCAGCAGAACTCGAACCGGCTCTTGTCGATCAATTCCAGCTCTTCGCCGATGCGCGTGCGGGCGAGACCGGCCAGCTTGGAGGCCGGGGTCTTCTGGTCGCAAGTGAAGAACACCGCATCGCCCGACTCGAGCCCCGTTTTCTCGACCAGCGCGGCCAGGGCTGCCGGAGGAACAAACTTCGCGATCGGGCCCTTGCCGGCATCGCCTTCCATAATGATGTAGCCAAGGCCCGGCGCGCCCTGCTCCTTGGCCCAGTCGTTCAGCTTGTCGAAGAAGCTGCGCGGCTTGCTTTCGCCGACGCCGGGAACGCGCAGCGCGCGGACCACGCCGCCCTTCTCGATCGTGCCTTTGAAGGCGCGGAACTCCACGTCGTCGCGGGCGAAGACCTCCGTCACGTCGGTGATCACCAGCGGATTGCGCAGGTCCGGCTTGTCGTTGCCGTATTTGAGCATCGACTCCTCGAACGGGATGCGCGGGAACGGCAGCGCCGACACGGTGCGCCCGTCACCGGTCCAGCCGGCGAATTCCTCGAACACGCCGTGCAGCACCGGCTCGATCGCGGCGAAGACGTCGTCCTGGGTCACGAACGACATCTCGAAATCGAGCTGGTAGAACTCGCCCGGGCTGCGGTCGGCGCGGCTGTCCTCATCGCGGAAGCAGGGCGCGATCTGGAAGTAGCGATCGAAACCCGCGACCATCAGCAGCTGCTTGAACTGCTGCGGCGCCTGCGGCAGCGCGTAGAATGTGCCGGGATGCATGCGGCTGGGCACCAGGAAGTCGCGCGCACCCTCCGGGCTCGACGCCGTCAGGATCGGGGTCTGGAACTCGGTGAAGCCCTGGTCGATCATCCGCCGGCGCAGGCTGGCGATCACCGCCGAGCGCAGCAGGATATTGCGGTGGATCCGCTCCCGGCGCAGGTCCAGGAAGCGATAGCGCAGACGGATTTCCTCAGACGCGTCGGTGTCGCTGTTGACCTGCAGCGGCACGAGGTCGGCGCGCGACTGGATGGTCAGTTCCTTGACCACCAGCTCGACCGTGCCGGTCGCCAGCTTCGGGTTCACCGTCTCGGCGCTGCGGGCCACCACTTCGCCGGTGACGGTCGCGACCGATTCGACCCGCAGGCCCTCCAGCGCGGCGAAATGCGGATTGTCGCTGTCGACCACGCATTGGGTGATGCCGAAATGGTCACGCAGATCGACGAACAGCAGGTTGCCGTGATCCCGCTTGCGATGCACCCAGCCGGACAGGCGCGCGGTGGCGCCGACATCGGAGGCGCGCAGCGCGCCGCAGTTATGGGTGCGATAGGGATGCATCGTACTGGCCTCGAGAAGGATTCGGCGGGGAAGAACGTCGGTTTAGGGCGGGATGTCAAGGACCGCCCCTATTCATAGCGCAAATCGGCACTATAACTGACGGAATGAATTTGATTACCGAGACAGACGCCCTAGCCCAATTCTGCGCCGATCAGGCCTCCGCCGACTTCATCGCCGTCGATACCGAGTTCCTGCGTGACGCGACGTACTGGCCCAAACTGTGCCTCGTGCAGGTTGCCGGGCCGGATTCCGTGGCCGCGATCGATCCGCTGGCCCCCGGCATCGACCTCGCCCCGCTCTATGAGTTGATGCAGAACCCGGAGGTGCTGAAGGTCTTCCATGCCGGGCGGCAGGACCTGGAAATCTTCTTCCACGCGACCGGAAAGGTGCCCACGCCGATCTTCGACACCCAGGTCGCGGCGATGGTCTGCGGCTTCGGTGAGAGCGCCAGCTATGAGTCGCTGGTCAACAAGCTGGCGAAAGCCTCGGTCGACAAGTCCAGCCGCTTCACCGACTGGTCCTATCGCCCGCTGACCGAGCGGCAGCTGATCTATGCGCTGGACGATGTCATCCATCTGCGCACGGTCTATGTGAAGCTGCGCGAGCAGCTGGAGCGGACCGGGCGGGAAACCTGGCTGGAAGGCGACATGGCGATCCTCAGCGATCCCGCCATCTATCGCCTGGACCCGGCCGACTCCTGGCGGCGGGTCAAGCTGCGCAATCCCAAGCCGCGCACCCTGGCGGCGCTGAAAGCCGTCGCCGCCTGGCGCGAGACCGAGGCACAGAAGCGCGACCTTCCGCGCGGCCGCATCCTGCGCGACGAGGCGATGATCGAGCTCGCGACCCACCTGCCGACCACGGCAGCCCAGCTCGGCCGCACGCGCGGTTTGCCCGGCGGCTTTGCCGACGGCAAATGGGGCGCGGCCGTAATCGAGGCGCTGAATGCCGTGATGGCCCTGCCGCAGGATCAGCTGCCGAAACCCGAGGCCCATCCGGAGCCGCCGGGCAACATCGGCTCGACGGTCGAGCTGCTGAAGGTGCTGCTCAAATACAAGGCGGAGAAGAACGGCGTTGCCGCCCGCCTGCTTGCCACGACCGACGAGTTGGAGCGGATCGCGGCAGGCCGCGAGCATCTGTCCGGCTGGCGCCAGGAGCTATTCGGCGCGGATGCCGAGGCTTTGCGCGACGGGAAGCTGATGCTGGGGCTGGAGCACGGCCGGGTAAAGATCTTTCCTGTCGGCTAACCCGAATGTTTGAACCGGGCCGGCAGCGGCGCAATCATGATCTCGGCTGAGATGCCCATATGGGTGGCCAGCGCCTCCAGCCGGCGTTCGACGACGTCGACATTGAGATCGGCGAATTCCGGCGCGATCTGTAGGATGAGCCTGTTGCCGTCGCGCGTCAGCGAAGCCGCGTCGAGCAGCGAAAGAGCCCCGCCGCAGAGCGTGTAGGCAAGCCTCAGCGCAAGGCCGACCGTCACGGAATCCGCCACCTCCTCCTGCGTCAGCAGGGCGTGGGAGGCATAGACGGCGGGATCGTCCATCCGACCGCCATAGCGGGTGTGGAGCGCCAGCGCGATGAAGGCGCGGCCCATATGGTCGATGCCGCCCAGCGGCGTCCTGAGCGCCTTGAAATAGGCCTGTTCGCTGCGATAGTCCGGGTGCTCCAGCCAGCCGATATCGCTCAGCAGGCAGATTGCCGTCGCCAGCCTGGCATAGGCGAAGAATGTCTCGCTAAGCCCGCGCGCCCAGGCGATCAGCAGTTCCGGATCGCCGAACCGGCCGACCCGGCCGGCGAAGTCGTCGCAGGCGGCCAGCAGCGGATCGAGTGCCCGCGTCTCGGGCGGCAGCATGTCGTGCAGGATGCCTTCGCGCAGGCCGTAGGCCGAAAAGACCAGCTTGGCCGGACGTGTGCGCTCCAGCAGGCATTCCATGAACATGGCGGCATAGGGCAGAGCATCGAGCCGGCGGCGGGCGATACCCGACCCTTCGAGCGACATCCTGCTCTGCCGCGACAGCAACTGCGCGAACTCGATCGCCTCGCCGGCGGAGATCGCATAGTGGTGGATGATGTGGAGCGGATGGCCGACATGCTCCATATGCACCTTGGCGAAGGCGCGCCAGATGCCGCCGACGGCATATACGGCGGCGCCCCGCACCTCGGGCAGCCAGGGCAGTTCGGCCAGCTTGGATTCGATCAGCGCGACCTGGGAGCTGCGCGATCCGCCGATCGCCATCAGGCGGAATGGCCCGAGCGGCATCGTCGTGCGCGCGCCGACGGCCCCCTGGTCAACCCGTACGAGCTCGACCGAGCCGCCGCCCATATCGCCCATCAGCCCGTCGGCATCCGGAATGCCGGACAGCACGCCCTCGGCCGAGAGCCGCCCCTCCTCCTCGCCGCTGATGATGGTGACGTCGAGCTCGGACCGCGCCTTGACCTGCTGCAGGAACTCAGGGCCGTCGGACGCATCGCGCACCGCCGCCGTCGCGACGACATGGCAGGAGCCGACATGCATCGCCTTCAGCAGCAGGCTGAAGCGGGTCAGGGTCGAGAAGGCCTGCTCGACACCGATGGGGTTGAGCTTGCCGGTTTCGCCGACCGTCTTGCCCAGCGCGGCGAACACCTTTTCGTTGAACAAGGGCACCGGCGCCCGCGACAGCTTGTCGAAGACGACCAGCCGCACCGAGTTGGAGCCGATATCGATGACCGCGA
>DATBAZ010000490.1:0-9991 GCA_036271255.1 Alphaproteobacteria bacterium | reverse complement strand
GCGGCCGATCGAGTTGGGGTCGCGGCCGGCCTTCACTGCGTGCTGTGAGATGTTCTCCCAGTCGCGATAGAGCTCGGTCTCGTCGAAATACGGGTAGTACGGGAACCAGCCGTCGGCGAGCTGGCCGACGCGGCGCTGCGCGACTTTCGACTGGCCGCCTAGCCAGATCGGCACGCGGCCGGCCGGCGGCAGCGGGTTGATGCCGACGCCGTTCATGGTGTGGAACTTGCCCTGGTATTGGACCGAAGGCTTCTCCCACAGCTCCCGCATCACGACCATCTGCTCTTCCAGAATCTTGCCGCGATTCTCGAAGCTTACGCCCAAACCCTCATACTCGACGTCGTTCCAGCCGGCGGCCAGCACGAGGCGGACCCGCCCCCCATTCAGCAGCGAAACCTCGGCCGCTTGTTTCGCCAGCAATGCCGATTGACGCTGCGGCCCGACCAGGATGCCGGTCGAGAATTCGAGATTCTTGGTGATGCCCGCCATATAGCCGAACAGCACCATCGGCTCGTGCCAGGGCGTGTGGATGTCATAGAGCGGCGGGTAGCCGTTATAGGGCTTCCATTCCGGCCGGATCGATGTGTCGGCGCCCAGAATATGGTCGCCGATGGTGACGTAATGGTAGCCGAGATCCTCGACGCCCTGCAGGAACTCCCTGAACGCACCCGGATCGGTTCCGATCAGGTGTTCGGGCATGCTGGTTCCAAGCTTGATCATGACGACGTTTCCCCTGTTTCCCCATATTGCTTGAACAGTGAGTATATACGCCGCCGTGCCCGGAGCCACCGAGAACACGCGGGAATTTGAAGGTTTTCGCGACTTTCCGAACATGGGGCTGTGATGAAGCTCACCAGATGATACCGCGAAGCTCGGTGGATTGATCAGGTTTTTACCGCTAAATTCAAAGGCTGAAGAGTGGGAGGCCGGAGCCGTTGCTGCGTCGTATTTTGCTCACTGCTGTGGCGGTAATTCTGATCGCGCTGATCGGCGGCGCCGTCGTGCTGGCCCGGATGGACCTCTCCAAAACAGCCTCCTCCTATCTCACCGATAGGCTGGGGAGGAAGCTCACAATCGCGTCGGTCAGGCTGCATCTCGGCAACCCGGTCGGGATCGAAATCAGCGGTGTGCGGCTGGCGAACATGGAAGGCGGCAGCCAGCCCGACATGATCACCCTCTCCCACCTGACCGCCGACATCGCGCCCTTCTCGCTGATCTACGGCCCCCAAGTTATCCAGCACCTGTCGCTGGACGGCGCCGAAATCCTTCTCGAGCATGATGCCAAAGGAGCAGCGAACTGGCACATGTCGCCGCCCACGCCGCGGATCGCCGGCCGGCCCGAGGCGCGACTGGTGCTGCCCAGCCTGCTCGACGCCCATTTCCACAATGTCGAGATCGATTACCGCACCTCCAGCGGCAATCTGCTGAAGACGCGGCTGGATGATTTCGCCGTGACCGCCAAGGCGCCGGATACACCGGTCTCGCTGGGCGGTGACGGCAGCTACAACGGCATTGCGCTTCATGCCGATGCCAGGCTGCCGGCATTCGCGCGGCTGCATACCAAGACGAAGACCTTCCCGATCTCGATCACGCTCACCAGCGGCACCGTCAGCCTGGGGCTGGAGGGCAATGCGCGCGACCCGCTGAATTTCGATGGGATCGACGGCCGGTTGGTGCTGGCTGCACCGAAACCGCAGGAGGTGCTGGCGCTGGCGGGCGTGACCGGCAAGATCGACCTGCCGTTGACCTTGGGCGGCACCTTCAAGCGTGACGACAGGCTATGGCAGCTCACCACTGCCGACGGCACGATGGACGGCATTCCGGTCAAGGCTGAGTTCAAGCTTCAGGAAGGGGGCCGCAAAAGCCTGGATGCGCTGACGGCCGATCTCGGATTCCAGACCCTCGATATCGACAAGCTCGTGCCGCCGGCCGATCCGAAGCAGCCGGCCGACCAGGGCTCGCTCCTGGTCGATGCTGCGCCCGGCACCTTGCTGGATATCCACGTCGCCGCCGGCCATGTCGCCTATCGCACGATCGAGGCCGACACGTTCGACCTCAAGGTCAAGGTCGCGCCCGGCCAGGTTTCGGTCGATCAGCTGATGATGGAGGTCGCCGGCGGCTCGGCCCGATCCAAGCTCACCATCACCAATCGCGACACCAAGGCGGCGGTGGATTTCGACGGCGCGCTGACCGGGGTGGATGCCGCCAGGCTGGCCAAGCTGATGGGCTGGGGCAAGATGCCGATCGGCGGGCCGATCACCAGCCATGTCAGCGGCAGCATGACGGGCGCGACGATCGCGGAGGCACGAGAGGCCAACCGCATCTTCGGCGTGCTGACGATGAGCGACGGCACCATCGACCGCCAGCTGGTCTCCCTGGCCTCCACCGATATCAGGTCGCTGTTCGGCCGGACCGGTTCAGGGAAGCTGAACTGCCTGTTGGTCATCCTGAACCTGCAGGACGGGCATGGCACGATCGCGCCTTTGCGGATCAAGACCTCCGACGGCACGATCACCGGCGGCGGCTATTACGATGCCCGACGCGACTATCTCGACATGACGATCGGCACCCAGTCCGCCACCACCAGCTTCTTCTCGCTGGACGTGCCGGTCAGGATCAGCGGCCCGGCTACCGACCCCGGCATCTCCCCGGTCTTCGGCGGCTCCCGCCGGCTGACAGCCGCGGGAAAGCTGGACGAGCTGCCGGACGACTTACGTGCGTTTGCTGGGGCGAATGCCTGTGCATCGTAGGGTGGAAGAGCGAAGCGTATTCCACCATTCGGTGTAGGCCCGGGCACCGGTATGCCGAGCGTTGCCCGGCTGGTGGAATACGCTTCGCTTTTCCACCCTACCAAGGCCTAAAGCCCGATCGCCCGCAATGCCGCCTCGGCTACATCCCCGTCGATTTCCTGGTTCGCGCCGGAGATGCCGATGCCGCCCAGGACCATGCCGTCCTTGATAATCGGGAAGCCGCCGCGGGCGGCGACGTATCCGGGGATGGAGTCGATGATCTTCAGCTCCGAGGCCGGGATCGAGTTCACGTAGGCCTCCCACTGGTGGGTCGGCATGCCGGTCTGGACTGCCGTAAAGGCTTTGCGGTTGGCGGTGACCTCGGCGATGCGCGGGGCGCCGGGGAAGCTGACGAAGCCGGCGAGATTGCCGGCATGGTCCATGATGGTGATGTGCAGCTTGACGTCGTGCGCCTTGGTCCGCTCGATGGCGGCGTTCAGCATCGCCTGGATGGCATCGATCGACAAAGTTGCGCGCGGTTCGGCGATCTCCATGTCGGCTCTCCTATCAGTTGGCGCGGGTGCGGTAGGTGATGTTCAGCGACTTGAGCGTGCGCAGCGATAGGCCGGGAATATGGGCCAATGTCTCATGGCCTGGCGCCAGCCTGATGTCGTCGAACGCCGCCAGCAGCGAGCGGAAAGCGGTGTTGAGCTCGAGGCGCGCATAGGGCGAGCCGATGCAGTGATGAACGCCCTGGCTGAAGGCCAGGTGGGTCTTCACGTTGGGCCGGCGGAAATCGAACCTGGCCGGATCGTCGAACACCTCCGGGTCGCGGTTGGCTGCCGCGAAGCGCAGATGCACCATCGCGCCCTTGGGGATAGTCACCCCGCGCATCTCGTAATCCTGCACGGCGATGCGGAAGAAGCCCTGGCTGGGCGATTCGGTGCGCAGCACCTCCTCGACGAAATTCTCGATCTGGTCGGGCTCGGCCCGCAGCTCGTCGGCCAGCCCCGGGTTCTGGGCCAGGATCGCCATGCCGGCGGTCAGCGCGCTGGTCGCGGTCTCATGCCCGCCGACGATCAAATGCTCGGACAGGCCGACGATCAGCTTGAGCGGCAGCGGCTCCCCTTCCCGCGTGCGTGCGTTCACCAGATCGGTCAGCACGTCCTCGCCCGGGTTGCGCCGCTTCTCGTCGAGATAGTGCATCAGATATTTCTGAAGCTCGACCTCCTCGCGGGCGACGACGATCTCACGCTCCTCGGTCAGGCCATAGGTCAGCGGCTCGACCCATACGTCGGACCAGTGCTTGATCTTGGCAGCGTCGGCATAGGGCACGCCCAGCAGATTGGTGATCACTTGCATCGGCAGCCACCAGGCGAATTGCTGCATGAACTCGCACTCGCCCTTGCCGCGCATATCGTCGATCAGGTCGTCGACCGCCTTCTGCACGAACTCTGCGTTCGCCTTGACCCGGGCCGGGGAGAAAGCGTTGCGCACGGCGACGCGATAATTCGTGTGCTCCGGCGGGTCGGTGGTGAACCTGGTGTCGCGCGGGAAGCCCTCGGTTTCGAGGATTTCCTGGGCAGCGGGATTCTTGATCATCTGCGCCGCCGGCAGGGCGCGCATATCGATCGACCAAATCTCCGGATGGGCGACGACGAACTGGATGTCCTTGTATTTGGAGATCACATAGGCCTGGATTTCCGGCATGAAATAGACCGGCGCCTGCTCCAGCAGCGCGTCGTAATAGGCGAACGGCGACTCCTGGATATCCGGATCCATCAGGCTGTGTTCCTGGACTTTCATGTCGTTGCTCCTTGAACTGCGCATGTCATCAGAATCCCTCCACATAGGCCGCGATGTCTTCGACATCCTGGGCGCCGAAGGGTGACGGGAAGAGCCTGGGCATCGGTGCCTTGGGGTTCTTGATCCATGCGGCCAGGGCCGCCTGATCCTTGCGGGATTTGATGTCCTTCAGGTTGTAGTTCGGCATCATCGTGCCGTCGGCGCCGTGGCAGGTGATGCAGGTCTGCGAATAGAGCGCCTTGCCGCGATGGGCATCGCCCGGACGGCTGACGATCTGGGCCAGATCATCCGCTTTGCTCGCCTGGGCGACGGCCGGATGGACGCCATCGCCGAGCGCCATGATCACCATGGTCGGCGTCCCCACCAGCTCGGCGGCCGAGCGGGAGATGTTGCCGGTGGTGAAGGCGACATATTGCTTGCCGGCGATCGTGTAGGTGACGATGCCGCCGGCCAGCGGCCCGGTCATCGCGGTCCTGAGCAACAGCTTGCCGGTCTTCGAATCCAGCACCAGGAAATTGCCGTCGGCGTCGCCGGTGAACACCACGCCGCCTGCGGTCGGCGTCACCGCCGCGCCGGTCACGGTCATGGTGTGATAGCGCCACTTGATGGCGCCGGTGTCGCTGTCCAGCGCATTGATCCAGCCGGTGGCCGCGCCGGGCGTCTGGTCGAAGGCGAAGGCGCCGCCCCAGAACGGTTTGCCGGGCTCGTATTTCGGCGTGCCCAGGGTCAGCATGTTGCACCAGTCGGTCGCCGGCACGAACAGCGTCTTCAGCTTGGGGTCGAAGGCCGGGCCGTTCCACTTGGTGCCCCCTGACAGGCCGGGGCAGACCATGAAGCCTTCCGGCGTCGGCGCCCTGCCCTCGTTCTTGATCGTGGTCACCGCCGTGCGAAACAGCAATTTGTGCAGCGCCCGGTCGACGCTGTAGGCGTAGCCGTCCTTGCCCGCCATCGCGACGACGTCCCTGCCCTCACCGTTCTTGTAAAGAACCGGCGGCGCGGCGAGATCGTGGTCGACGCTGTCTGGGCTCTTCAGCTGGAAATACCATTTGAGCGCGCCGGTATCGGCGTCCAGCACGACCATCGAATCCGTGTAGAGGTTCTTGCCCGGCCGGTAGGCCTGGTTCAGGGCCGGCGCGGGATTGCCGACCGGCACGAACAGCTCGCCGGTCTTCGGATCCAGCGTATAGCTGGTCCACATGCCGCCGCCGCCGGTCTTGGTGGCCTCCTTGTTCTCCCAGCTGTCCGCCCCGGCCTCATTGCCGGTGGGGATGGTGTTGAAGCGCCAGACTTCCTTGCCGGTCGCGGCGTCGAAGGCGAGCATCTTGCCCTTGATGCCGAGGTCGCCACCGCCGGTGCCCATGAAGACCTTGCCGTTCCAGGCGACGGGGGCGGAGTTCAGAGATTCGCCCTTGGTCGCGTCGGTGACGGTGACCTCCCACAGCACCTTGCCGTCGGCGGCGTTCAGCGCCTGAAGCTTGCCGTCGACAGTGCCGCGATACAGCTTGCCGTCGAGCCAGGCCGCGCCGCGATTGACCGGCACGGCGACCGGACCGGTCGGTGTATAATCCGTCCGCCATTTCTCGGCGCAGTTGGTGGCGTCGAGCGCCACGGTGGTCAGCGGCGCTGTCACATAGATCACGCCGCCGATCACCAGCGGCCCGGCCTGGAAGGCCCCGGCATCGGCGATCTTCAGGCTGCAGATTTGGGCCAGCGATTTCACGTTGCCGGCATTGATCTGGTCCAGCGCCGAGTAGCGCTGGCTATCGAGGCCGTTATTGTAACTGGGCCATTCGGTGTCGGCGGCCTGGGCGGTGGGCGCAAGGAAGCCTGCCATAAGGCCAAGGGTAAGCCACCTCATATCGCCTCCCCCCTTGAGGGGGAGGTCGGCAACGCGCAGCGTTGACGGGTGGGGGGTAGTCGCGCCGTTAGGTGATTGATGCCGTAAAGCACGAAGGCGGAAGCATTACCCCCCACCCGTCGCTTCGCGCCGACCTCCCCCTCAAGGGGGGAGGCGATGATGTTGAATGTGCTCATGCATCCGACCAGTCGAAGTCCATGCTCTTGGCGGTGAAGCGCCATGCGCCGCCCTCCCGCGCGAACCTGTCGTGATAGCGGCCTCCGCCCCGGATGGTGGGTGGGCTGCCGTGGAAGACATGCAGCACGAAGAAATAGGAGTTAGCCTCGGCGGTGCCCGCCGCCTCGTCCACCGTGATGTGCGTGTTGGTGAAGATATGGCGGTACATATGGTCACCGGTGAAGCCGGTTACCGGCCTCGGGGTCTGCTGCATGACCTCGGCCATCTTCTTGGCGATGCCTTCGGACCCGGTGGCCCAGACCGCGCCGTTCAGTTCCAAGGTGCCTTTTTCGCCGAACAGCTGGCCCCATTTGGCGTATTGCGCGCTGTCCAGCAGGAAGGAATATTCGGCCAGCAGGTTGCGGATCTGCTCATGCGCCGACACGTCGGCCGAACCTTTCGTCATCGCTGTTTCCCTTTCGCGCTTGAGGTCATGCCGGCAAGCAGCGTTCCCGCCACCGCACCCGCGGTCATCGCACCGACCAACTCGCGACGATCGATCCCCATGACCTTCCTCCCTGGTTCCGGCATTGTTTTGCCTTCGGGCATCGCCCGATTGGCGGTACTGTCGAGTCAAATCCGAGAGACGTCAACAGATTTGTTTACCTGCTAAATTAAATGGTTCACAGTCAGGGAAACCGAAAGGCTGAACACGCGTGACGGCGCAAACCATCACCCTTCAGGGCAAGCGCAGAGGCAGGCCGCCCCGCCTCTCGGCAGACGGCATCGTCCAAGCCGCGCTGACCCTGCTGGAGACCCGCCCCGCCGAGGAATTCACCATGACCGGCGTGGCGCAAGCTGTCGGCACGACGACGATGGCGCTCTATCGCTATTTCCCCAGCCGCGACGCTCTGCTGGACGCGGTATCTACGCATGTGTTCGCCCAGTTCCGCATGGACCACCCGGCGAACGCGACATGGCAGGAGACTTTGTTCGCCTGGGCCTGCGCACTGAAGGCTACGTTCGAGCGCTACCCGTCGCTGACGCGCCTCATGGCCTGGAACAATCATCTGTCCGGCGCGTGGCTCAGGGCGCAGATACCGGTAATCGAGGCCATGCACGATGCGGGCTTTCGCGGGCATCGCCTGGCCTATGCCTCCACCTGGTTCCTGACCGATACGCCGGGCATGCTGACAATCGCGCTGGGTCTGGGCGACCCGCTGATGAGCGCAGCGCCGAGCGAAAAACCGCTATCCAGCTTCACCCGCCTGAACATTCAGGACAGCCTGGACTATCTGGATGAGCGGGAGCGGAAGTTCGTACTCGATATCCTGCCGCATGCGCCGAAGCTCGATACCGGCGCGCTGATCGAAGCCGGCTTCCGCCATCTGATCGCCGGCATCGAGGGCCTCCTTAAAGAGGACCCGGGCCAGGAATAGCGGCATTATCGAAGCCAAATGAACTCGGACGATCAAACCTTCGACCTCGGTACTCTGCAGTTCTACGATGGGAACGCCGAAACCTATTCGTCCGCGCGCCCTGACGAGGTTTCGTCCGACCTCATGGCATTTCTGCCCAATCTGAAGCCAGGCTGCCGCATTCTCGAACTCGGCTGCGGAAGCGGTCGTGATGCCGCCGAGATGGAAGCGTTGGGATTTGACGTCGACGCGACCGACGGCGCCCCGGCCATGGCAGCGCTTGCCAGCAAGCGGCTTATCCGGCCGGCCCGGGTCATGCGCTTCGATGAGCTCGACGTCTTTGAGGGCTACGATGCCATCGTGGCTTGCGCCGCTTTGCTCCATGTGCCGCGATCGGCGCTACCCGCCATCCTTGCCGGCATTTGGAGGGCGCTCAGGCCTGGAGGATGGCACTTTGCCAGCTACAAGACCGCTGGTGCCAAGGGCTGGGATCTTCACAAGCGTTACTACAATCATCTCAGCTATCAGGAAGCCGAACAGATTTATGCCCAGGCGGGAGTGTGGGCTTCGCTGAATTTTGATGAATACGATGGAGTTGGCCACTTCAGCGCGCCCAGCCGTTGGCTCACAGTGACAGGTCGTAAGGGCCTAGACGGGGGCTGAGTAGCCAGCCCCTGCCGGCTCAGCGGGCGATGCACGAAACCATCAGCCTCTCCGGTGCGCGCACCACCGGATTGTTGATCCGCCAGCGCACCGGCTCTTCCAGCGTGAAATCGCGGCCTGCCGCGAACAGCTCCTCGAACACCAGCCGGGCCTCCATCCGCGCCAGCCCTGCCCCCAGGCAGAAATGCGCGCCGCCGCCGAAGGTCAGCAGCGCGGAGGCGTCGCGGTCGATGTCGAACACCTCCGGGTCGGTGAATTTCTTCGGGTCGCGGTTGGCGGCGCTGAAGGAGAAGAACAGGTCGCTGCCGGCCGGGATGGTGACGCCGCCCAATTCGAGATCGGCCGGCGTCCGCCGGGTGGAGGATGGAGCCGAGGGGCAGTGGCGCAGCGATTCATCGACCGTGCCGGGGATCAGGGCCGGATCGGCCTGCACCCGCTTCAGCGCGGCCGGATTGTCCATCAGCTCCCACAAGGTATTGGCGACCAGCCCTGCCGTGGTATCGACCGCGGCGGTGACGATCAGCACCGAGTTGGCGATCACCTCGGCCTCGGTCAGGCAATCGCCCTGCTTGTCGGCGGAGCTCAACATATCGACGATGCCGCCTGTCGTGCGGCCACGGGAATTGCGGATCATGTCCTGGAAATAGGGCGTCAGCCCCTGCACCGCCGCGAACCCGTCCTGGAGATGGACAGTGTCGCCCAGGAACAGCGGCTCGACATGCCGGCCCCATTCCGCCGCATCGATGGCGAACAGGTTGCGCACCACCTCGGACGGCAGCTTGGCGGCGACCCCGGCGACGAAATCAGTGGGCGCCCCACAGGCTTCTTCGACAAATGGGCGGATCAGCGACCGTGCCGTCTCCCGGATGATCGGCTCAAGCTCGATCAGCGACCGCGGCGCGAAGACCCGGCTGACCAGCCCGCGCGCCTGCCGGTGCTCGTCGCCGTTGAGCGACATCAGCCAGTTGCGCACCACCGATTCGACCGGGCTGTCCTGGCCGAATGCCGCCGAGATGCCGCTGCCCGCGCGCAAGATCGGGTTGCGCAGCGCGCTGTTCACCAGCTCCCACTCGGTCACCAGGAACACGCCCTCGCCCGCGTCATGCACGGCTGCGTGCTCGCGGATGCGCCTCCAGATGTCGAAATAGTCGTCGCGCACCCCGAGCTCGAGAATGCGCCAGCCGGCCGGTATCCCCAGACTATCGCTCAAGTCTTTTCCTTCCGTTCCTTGACACCAGCGTTGAACGACAAGGCCGGATCACGCAAGGAGAATGAAGGCGCCAGACGAGGCCATATATCTGACCACCCCCCGATCGTCATTCCCGCGAAGGCGGGAATCCATCCAGCCGTTAGCGCGAAGG
>DATBAZ010000489.1:0-11215 GCA_036271255.1 Alphaproteobacteria bacterium | reverse complement strand
AAAACTGTCCCCGTCATTGCGAGCCCCGCGCAAAGCGCGGTGTCTGCGAGGCGCAAACGCCCCTTTGGGGCGGGAGGCAATCCAGGACCTCACCGATCAGTGCCGGGCTAACGGCTCTGGATTGCTTCGTCGCTGCGCTCCTCGCAATGACGTGGTGAGGAGGCCTTAAGCGCGCACTCTCAGTTCCGCCCGCTTCACCTTCCCGGTCGGCGTCTTCGGCAGCGTGTCGACGAATTCCCAGTGTGCTGGCAGGCGATGTTCTTCACCCGGCCTGTCGAACAGGGCCTTGAGCGACGCCACGATCTCGTCCGATGGCGCGATGCCGGGCTTCAGCACAACGAAGGCCTTGATGACATGGCCGAGGTCGGCGTCGGGATAGGCAACGGCGGCGGCTTCGACCACGGAAGGGTGTTCGACCAGCAGGCTTTCCACCTCGAACGGGCCGATGCGTAAGGGACCGGTGATGATCACGTCGTCGGCGCGGCCGGTGAACCAATAGAAGCCCTCCTTGTCGTAGGACGCGCGGTCGCCGGTCAGGTACCAGTCGCCGCGGCGGGTGCGGGCGGTGGCTTCCTCGTTCTTCCAATATTCCATGAACAGGCCCGGGGCGGGATATTTGACTGCCAGGTCGCCGACTGTCTCGGGGCCGAGTTCCTGGCCTGCCTCGTCGATCACCGCGACATGATAGCCGGGGACCGGCAGGCCCATGGAGCCGGTGCGCTCGGGCAGGCCGGCGAGGTTGGCGATCAGCAGGCCCGCCTCGCTCTGACCGTAGCCGTCGCGGATGGTGATGCCGGTATAGTCGCGCCAGGCACGGATGATCTCGGGATTCAACGGCTCGCCGGCGGCCACGCACTGGCGCAGCTTGGGCAGTTTGATGCCCTCCATTCCGTGTTTGGCCATCAGCCGGTACTGGGTCGGCGGCGCGCAGAACACGTCGGGCTCCAGCGACTGGAGCAGCTCCAGCTCCTCGGCCGGGTTGAAGGCGCTGTTGACGATGACGATCTCGGCGCCCACCGACCAGGGGCCGAAGGCGGCCTTGGCCCAGCCCGTCGTCGGCCAGAACCGGTCTTCGGGCCGGATGCCGTGCCAGATCGAGGCCTGGCGGGTACCGGTGTAGGTGTAGGTGTGGTTATGCAGCACCGCCTTGGGTTTTCCTGTGGTGCCGGAGGTGTAGAAGATCAGGGCGGGATCGACGGTCAGCGTATCGCGGCCCTTGGACGGGCTGGCGGCCTTCAGCGCCTCCTGGAAATCGATCCAGCCGGGCGGGGCTGGGGCATCCTCCGTCACCACCAGATAATGCTTCATCGACGGCATCTCGGCGCGCAGCGCATCCAGCATCGGCACTGCGTCGGGCGTCGCCACGAGCAGCACCGCCTCGCTGTGATTGACGCGGTGCTGGATGTCGCGGGGGCTGAGCACCGCCATGGAGGTAGGAACCGCGACGGCGCCCGATAGCAGGGTCCCGACGGTGGTGATCTGCCATTCCGGAATGCGCGGCAGCAGCACGATCACCCGCTCGCCCCGGCCGACACCCAGCCCCTCCAGCACACCGGCGAAGCGGTGGCACCAGTCGCTCATCTCGCCGAAGGTGATCTTGCTCTCGGCGCCGTGCGCATCGCGGTAAAGCGTCGCCGGCCGGTTGGGATCGGCGGCGAAGCGGTCGACGACATCCCGCGCGAAATTGAAGGATTTGGGGACTTCCCAGACGAATGTCTCGCGTTTGCGCCAGTATTCGTCCAGCGCCGTGTCCAGTCCGCCCATGCGATCTTCCCCCGAGTGACGCCCGATCCGCAGGGCGGTTCGCGTCACTCTAGGGCGGGACGGGGCGGGAGGCTAGGCGACTGCTTTTGCCGTTATACCGGACGCGATCGGCAGCTCGGCCAACTTGGCGAGCAGGACGGCGGGCTGGATCGGCTTGGTGACATAGCCGTCGAAGCCGGTTCCCAGATATTGCTCTTTCGCCCCGCTCATCGCGTTGGCGGTCAAGGCGATGATGTGGATATCGGATTTGGGCGGGGGCAGGGCGCGGATCTGGGCCGTCGCCTGGGAGCCGTCCAGCTCCGGCATCTGGATGTCCATCAGCACGACGTCGTAGTCGCGGTCGCGTACGGCATCGACCGCCTGGTGCCCGTTGGCGACGACATCGACGGCATAGCCGGCCTTGGTCAGCAGGGCCACGGCGAACAGCTGATTGATCCGGTTGTCCTCGGCCATCAGGATGCGCAGCGACTGAGGCCCGGTGGCTGCGGGCTTAGCCGGTTCCGCAGGCGCGAGCGCGGCCTCCGCTTTCGCCTCGTCGCCTCGCTCGCCGGCATAGAAACGCGCGAGGCAGGCCAGCAGGTCGCGTTGGCGCAGCGGTTTATCGAGCCGCGCATCCACGAGCTTCTCGCTTTTCTTGCCGGTGTCGCCGGCGGAGGAAATGATGACCAGCTTTGTTTCGGCCAGTGCCGGGGCGGCGCGGATGCGTTGGGCAAGCGCATCGCCGGACAGGCCGGGCATCATCTGGTCCAGGAACACGATGTCGTAGGGCTTGCCGCGGTGCCACGAGCGCTCGAGCTCGGCCAGCGCTTCGAAACCGTCTTCGCTGCATTGGAGATCCATCTCGAAGCCGGCCAGCTGGCGGCAGATGATCTCCAGGTTCATCGGGATGTCGTCGACGATCAGCGCTCGAACACCCTTCAGCGCGGCATGCAGGTCCGCGCTCTCGACGCGCGGCGCACTTGTCACCTCGAGCGGAATTTCGAAGGTGAAGGACGTGCCATGCCCCTGGCGGCTGGCGTCCTGGATCTCGCCGCCCATCAGCTCGACAAGCTGCTTGGAGATGGCGAGGCCGAGGCCCGTGCCGCCGTAACGCCGTGTGACCGAGTTGTCGGCCTGGGTGAATTTCTGGAACAGGTTGGCGCGGACGGATTCGGGCATGCCGATGCCGGTGTCCCGCACGGTGAAGCGCAGGCGATCGTCGGCGATGCCGGTCGTCACCTCCAGCGACACACCGCCTTTTTCGGTGAACTTGATGCCGTTGCCGACCAGGTTGAGGAGCACCTGGCGCAGCCGGTTGGAATCGCCGCGGAAGGTCTTGCGCAGCTCCGGCGCGACGAAGACCGCCAGGTCGATCCCCTTGCTGTAAGCCGTGGGGGCGAGCAGGGAGGTCACTCCCTCCACCGTATCGACGAGGTCGAAGGCGATGGTCTCGAGCTCGACTTTGCCGGCCTCCAGCTTCGAGATGTCGAGAATGTCGTTGATGATGGTGAGAAGCTTCTCGCCGGACTCCCGTACGATCTCGGCATAGCCGCGTTGCTCCGAGTTCAGCGGCGTATCGAGCAGCAGGCCATTCATGCCCAGGACGCCGTTCATCGGCGTGCGTATCTCGTGGCTCATATTGGCCAGGAATTCACCTTTGGCGCGGCTCGCCGCTTCGGCCGTCTCCTTGGCGGCTTCAAGCTCGCGCTTGGTTTCCTCCAGCTCGGCGATATAGGCGCGCAGCCGTTCGGCCTCCATCGCCGAACGCTCGACCAGATGCTGGTCGACGACCGCGCCGGCCAGCCCGGCCAAGGTGATCAGGACGACGATCAGAGAGACGCCGACGGCGAGCCAGCCGGCCTGAACCGTCACGCCGGTCACCGCGGCGAGTGGGGCTGCCTCCATCGTGACAGCGGTCATGCCGGTGAAATGCAGCCCGGCAATGCCAAGGCTCAGAAGCAGGGCGGCCATGATCCGGCGCAGCAGTCCGGTGGTCAGGGGTGAAAGATCGGTGCGCACGCCGAAGGTCGAATATTTCAGCGCCGCCATCGATACCGCCATGCCGACCGCGACCGAGGTCACGATGTAGGCGGCACTCCAATGCTGAGTGGCCGGGAGGCTCAGTGCCGCCATGCCGGTATAGTGCATGGCGCCGATGGCGCCGCCGAGGACGATCCCGCCGGCCAGCGGACGCCGATATGCCAGTACGACCGCGAATGCGACCCAGGTGATCGCAACAGCGAAAACGATCGACAGGACGGTCAGGCCGATCCGGTATTGCACCGGGAAGCCGGGATGGTAGGCCAGCATGGCGACGAAATGGGTCGACCATATGCCTGCACCACCGGCAGCGGCGGCGAAGGTGAGCCACAGGGCGTTGATGCTGCCATCGGGCCGCCTGGCGCGAGATAGGAGGCTCAGCGCAGTGAAGCAGCCCCAGAAGCAGATGAGAACCGCCAGAACCACCAGCCGCGAATCGTGCAGCTGGGTTACGCAGTCATACAGCTTGATCATTCAGGCTTTCCGAAACCTTTGCAAAATACATTTATCCTGAGAAACGGCTTTGTCGCAACGCAACATCGCAGTTGAACAGTTATCGACTGGTTAAAATTGCGAACCGTTTGGCTTTTTATGCCTTCCAGTATATCTGAGCCCTCCGTTCGGGCGCGGCCGGCACCGCCGCCGAACCTTCTCACACATCTGCCGGCAAGGAGCCACTCATGGCCGATACGATCATTCTCGAAACCACCCAGGGCCCGGTGGAAATCCTGACCCGTCCGGATCTCGCCCCCGGCCATGTCTCCCGCATCACCGAGCTGGTGAAAGAGGGCTTCTATGACGGCATTGTCTTCCATCGTGTCATCGACGGCTTCATGGCCCAGACGGGCGACCCGACGGGCACCGGCATGGGCGGTTCCGGCACGAAGCTGAAGGCCGAGTTCAACAAGGGCCGCCATCAGCGTGGCACCGTCTCGATGGCCCGCTCCGGCCATCCGGATTCGGGCGACAGCCAATTCTTCATCTGCTTCGGCGACGCCTCCTTCCTCGACGGCCAGTACACCGTCTGGGGCGAAGTGACCTCGGGCATGGAAAATGTCGACAAGATCAAGCGCGGCGAGCCGGTAAAGGACCCCGACAAGATCGTTTCCGCCAAGATCAAATAATCGGGCGAGACATCCGGCTTTCGCGACTTTACGTAGATCGAACGTAATAAACGCGGGAGCCGGGATGTCATGACACGATTCGCCTGGGCCTTCGCTGCCCTTTTCGCCACGCTGTCCACCCTGGGGCTTTCCGGCTGCCTCGCCGTCCCGAAGTCGGACGACGCGCCGCCCACCCAGCTTGCCGCCAATGTCGATCTCGATCGCTACATGGGCAAGTGGTACATCATCGCCAACATCCCGTACTTCGCCGAGAAGGGGAAGGTCGCCTCGTATTTCGATATCAGGCGAGAAAACGGAACCTTGCTGGACGTCTATGTCGGCCAGGACACGTTCTATTCGAAGCCGGGCACCTTCACGATGCGGGACTATGTCGTCCCCAACACCGGCAACGCCTACTGGCGCGAGACGCCGCTGGCGCTGGTCTATTTCTCCTATCTGGTCGTCTATGTGGATCCCGACTACAAAACCGCGCTCGTCGGCTATCCCGGCCACGAGCTGGCCTGGGTGATGTCGCGCGAACCGCGCATGGACGACGCAACCTATGCGTCGCTGCTCGGCCGTCTGAACGCCGCCGGTTACGATGCCGGCAAGCTGCGCAAGGTTCCCCAGTTTCCCGACCAGTTGGGTCAGCCCGGCTTCCAATAAGGCGAGCGGTCACTGCTTCGCCACGGAACGCTAACCCTCTGAAAAAGTTTAGCTCATACCGCCCAACCCTAAGGCGGCTGGGCGATCGGGGTTCGATCGATATCCAGGGTGCCGGATCGCCGGCGATGGAAAGAGGTCGACGTGCCGAAGATTGTCAGCAGCGGACAGGATTATATCGTTTCGTCCGGCCAGACCGGCAGTGACGTCACGGTCCTGAATGGCGGCTATGAGCAGGTTGCCGCCGGCGGCATTGCCGTAACGACGACTGTTCATGCCGGCGGTTATCAGGAGGTCGACAGCGGCGGTCTGGCCTCGGCCACGGTGCTGTCCGGCGGATGGCAATATGATTACGGCCGCGCCGTCGGGGCGACCTTGGTGAACGGGGGCCAGCAGATTGTCGACGGCGGCTCCGCCAGGGCCACGACCGTCCGCGCCGGGGGATCGCAGACCGTCGAGTATGGCGGGACCGTGACCGGCACGCACGTTTCCAGCGGCGGCGAGCTGTATCTCGATCCCTTCGGCGGCACCGCCTCTCGCACGATCGTCGGCAATGGCGGAATCCTCGATGTCGAGGATGGATCGGTCGCCGCCGGCGTGACGGTGCAACGCGGCGGAACCATCGTCGTGGGTGGCGGCGCGGTCATTACCGGCCTGGTGCTCAAACCCGGCGCGATCGAGATTTTCGAGGTCGTCAGCGCCGGCATGACCGTCAGCGGCGCGGTGATGTCGGGTCTTCCGCAGACCATCCAGTCCGGCGGCGTCGCAAGCGCCACCAGGATCGTCGACGGCACCCAGCAGGTCCGGTCGGGGGGCAAGGCGATTGCGACGACCCTGATGTCGTCCATCCAGGAGATCGCTTACGGCGGGCTGGCGAGCGGGACGGTGGTCGGCGCGGGTGCAGCCGAATATGTCGATGCGCAGGGCAGAGCCGTCGCCACCACGATCACGAGCGGCGGCCTGGAAGCCGTCAGCGCCGGCGGTGTGACGAGCAAGGCCGATATTTTCCGGGGCGGGGAGCTGTCGGTGGAAGGCGGCCGGGCGGTGACGGTCACCGTCCGTTCGGGCGGCGTCGCGAGCGCCGGAAGCGGTGCGTCACTGACCAGCGTCACGGTGCTGAACGGCGGCAAATTGGTGCTGGATGGCGGGACGGCGTCCCACACGGCGGTCCGGACCGGAAGCGTGCTGGATTTCGCGGCGCTGACGCAGGCCAAGGCGGAGAGGCTGTCCTTCAAGGAAAACGCAGCCAGGACCCAAGGCACCCTCACCGTCACCGATGGCACGTTGCGCGCCAGCCTCGTCCTGTTCGGCAACTATGTCGCCGCCGGCTTCCACCTCTCGCAGACCGCGGCCGACGGCACTCTGGTCACCTACGAGCCGCCGGCGGCCGCCCATCTGGACCTCGCCGCCGGCCACAAATGACAGGTCGGATGCGGCTTACGACCCCGTCTTGGGCATATCGCGCGCCGCGACCCGGGCGCCGTCGGTCAGGTCGACCGGCAGGCTGATGATGACCTTGTCGGTGGGCTGGAGGCCCGAAGCGATGGCAAGATGGTCGCCGTCATCCTCGGCCAGGACCACCTTGCGGATCTCGGCTTTGCCGTTGTCGTAGACCGCGACCTGCGTGCCGTCCTTATTGAAGATCAGCGCCTCAGCCGGGATCTGGATCACCGGGCTGCTGCGCGGTACCTCGAACTTCACCGTGCCGTACATGTTGGCGGCGAGCGCACCGTCGGCATTGTCGATATCGACCTCGACCAGCAGCGTGCGCGTTCCGGCCTGCAAGGCGTCGGCGGTCCGGGCCACATGACCCTTGAATACCCGTCCCGGAATTTCGGCCACAGTCAGGTCGGCGACGACTCCTTCCTTCAGCCCCAAGGCCGCGTCCTGCGGCACCTGCACCTGGACGCGCATCAAGTTCGTGCGGGCGATGGCGAACATCGAGCTGCCGCTCGTGCTGTCGGCGGTCACCAGGCTGCCGGTATCGATCGAGCGCTGGGTGATCACGCCGTCGAACGGGGCGATGACCTGTTCGTACGCCTGAGCCTTCTCCAGCCGCGCGACCTGGGCCTGCTGGGCAACGATATTGGCCTGGGCGACGTTGACAGCCGCATCCTGGGCCAGCATGCCGGAATGGTCGGTATCGCCCTGCTGTTTGGAGGCCCATCCCTCGACGACCAAGGCGGCGGTGCGCTTGTCGGTCACCTGTGCCAGGCTGCGATTGGCCTCGGCCTGCTTCAGCGCTGCCTGAAGCTGGATCAGCTGGGCGCGTGCCTGGTTCAGCTGGTCGTCGATCTCAGGCGCCGAGATGATCGCCAGCACGTCGCCGGCCTTTACCTTGCTGCCGATATCGACCTTACGGTCTGAGACATAGCCGCTCTGACGAGCAAAGATCGTGGCGGCGTCAAACGGGCTCAGCGTAGCAGGCAGCGACAGGTCGCGGGCGCTGGTCGTCACCTTCACCGGCTCGACCCGCACCTGGGGAACGGCGGCCTGTCGGGCCTCCACCGCGGCGACGGCGGCATGGTGCATCGTGTAGTGCTGGACCGCGCCGATCGCCAGCAGCGCGACGAGCGTCGCCGCCGCGCCGATGCCGATTCGGCGGGCCAGCCGGCCGCGGGTCTTCTCGAGCACGGCCGGGTTGTCGTTCACCGCGATCGCGTGATCGTGGGCGACGAACTCATAAGCATCCAGGGCCGAGGGGCTGTGATCGTAGGGTGTCATGCCAGGTGACCTTTTTCGTGCGACGGAGATTCCCCGAAGTCGATTTCATTGCGCTTGTGCTCGCCGGCAAAGCGGCGAAGCGTGACGTAGAGGTAGGGCACGACCAGCAAGGTCGTGCAGGTGCCGAAGACCAGCCCGCCGATGACGGCGCGGGCCAGCACGGCGTTCTGCTCCTCGCCCGGGCCGCCGATCGCCATCGGCAGCATGCCGACGATCATCGCCGCGGCGGTCATCAGCACGGGGCGCAGCCGGGTGCTGCCTGCCGCGATGGCTGCCTGGACCGGGCTTTTGCCCTCCAGGCTCTGCTCGCGGGCGAAGGTGACCAGCAGGATCGAGTTGGCCGAGGCGACGCCGATCGACATGATCGCACCCATCAGCGACGGTACCGACAAGGTCGTGCCGGTGACGAACAGGGAGACGATGATGCCGGCGCCGGCGCCGGGCAGGGCCAGGATGACCACGAACGGGTCTAGGAAGTCCTGGAAGTTCACGACCATCAGCAGATAGACGAACACCGCCGCGAAAAGCAGGCCCAGCGTCAGGCGCGAGAAAGCCGAATTCATGCTCTCGATCTGGCCGCGTACGGCGATGCGGTTGCCGGGCAGGAGCTTCGGCGTCTCCTGAGCGACGATCTTGTCGATGTCCGACGCGACGCCGCCGAGATCGCGATCCTGCACGCTGGCATAGATGTCGTAGACCGGCTGGACGTTCGAGTGGTTGATCACCGACTGGATCGACTTGCGCTGCATCTGCGCGACGTTGCCCAGCGTGTTGGGCGTCGGCGCGCCGGTGCCGGAGGTCGAGGTCAGGGAGATATTGTTGAGGTCGTTCAGCGACGCGATTTTATACTCGGGCGTCTGCACCGCCAGGTAATAGGGAATGCCCAGCTTGGTGTCGGTCCAGAAATTGGGCAGCACCTGCTCCGATGAGCTCAGGCTGATCATCAGGTTGTTGGAGATGTCGCTGACCTGGTGGCCCAGCTCCTGCGCCCGGCTGCGGTCGATCGTGTAATAGAGCTCCGGTGCGTCGATCTCCTGCTGGAGATGGACGTCGACCGCGCCCGGCACGTTGGACATCTTGCGCTGAAGTTCCTGTGCGATCTGCAGGTTCTGGGCCCGGTTGCGTCCCACGACCTGGACGTCGACCTGCGTCGGCACGCCGAAATTCAGGATCTGGGTCACCATGTCGGCCGGCTGGAAGTAGAAGCGCACGTCGGGGAACTGAAGCGGCAATTCCTCGCGCAGCTTCTTCACATAATCCTCGGTCGGGGCATGGCCGGCCTTCAGCGCCACCTGAATGGTTCCGTCATTGACGCCGATGGCCGAGCCGTCGGTGAAGGCCAGATTGATCGTCCGCTGCGGCAGGCCGATATCGTCGATGATCAGGTCGCGCTCGTTCTGAGGGATCGTCGCGCGGATCTGGTTCTCGACCGCCTGGAATATCTTCTCCGTCTCCTCGATCCTGGTGCGGGCCGGAGCGCGGACATGCAGCTGGATGATGCCGGCGTCGACATGCGGGAAGAAATCGCGCCCGACGAACGGCGCCAGCCCGCCAGCGGTCAGCAGGACCACGCCGGCGACCACCGGCACGATCACGCGATGCTTTACCAGGTGTCCGAGCAGCCAGACATAAAAGGCGCGGAACCGCTCGAAACGATGGTTGAACCCCTCGTGGAAGCGTCCGAAGAAACCGGGCTTGCGGCTCGTATCGTGCTTCTGGTCATGCTCCTTGCGCAGCAGGACGCGGATGATGATCGGCGTCAGCGTCCGCGACAGGCCGTAGGACGCCAGCATCGCGAACACCACCGCCAGGCCCTGCGGCGTGAACAGGTACTGGGGCGCGCCGTCCAGGAAGACGACCGAGATGAACACACAGGAGATGGCCAGAGTCGACACCAGCGTCGGGATGGCGATGCCGGCGGCGCCTTCCAGCACGCCGAGGTCGAAGGGATGGCCCTCTTCCAGCATGCGGTGGGTGTTCTCGATCGTCACCGTCGAATCGTCGACCAGGATGCCGACCGCCAGCGCCAGACCGCCCAAGGTCATGGTGTTGATGGTCTCGCCCAGCGCCGACAGGATTGTGATCGAGGTCAGGATCGACAGCGGGATCGACACCATCACCACGATGGTCGACCGCCACGAGCCCAAAAACATCAGGATCATCAAAGCGGTCAGGCCTGCGGCGATGGCGCCCTCGCGCAGCACCGAATTGATCGAATCGCTGACGAAAACCGACTGGTCGAACAGCTCCTTGATCTCCATGCCGGGCGGGGCGGCGGCGCGCACGCCGGGCAGGGCGGCCTTGACGCGACTGACCACGTCCAGCGTAGAGGCTTCGCCGTTCTTGATGATGGTCAGCAGGACCGAACGCTTGCCGCCGGTGCGCACGATATTCTGCTGAACAGCCCAGGCATCGCGCACATGGGCGACATCGCGCAGATAGACGGTGGTGCCGTTGACCTGACGGATCGGAATATCGTTCAGCGCCTGGATGGTCGGCGGCTGGGCGTTCAGCTTCACGATATATTGCTTGTCGCCGATCTTGGCGTCGCCCGACGGCACGGTCAGGTTCTGGGCGTTGACCGCGTTGGTGACGTCGGTCGGGGTCAGCCCCTGGGCCAGCAGCGCGTCGGGGTCGAGATCGACCATGATCTGGCGATACTTGCCGCCATAGGGCGTCGGCAGGGTGATGCCGGGGATCGGCGCCAGCTGCTGACGCACCTGGTAGATGCCGTAGTCATAGAGCTGCTGCTCGTTCAGGCTGTCCGAGGTGAGGCTGAGCTGCAGGATCGGCACGCTGGAGGCATTGAACTGGATGATGTTCGGCGGGTTGATGCCCGGCGGCATCAGGGCGCGGATCGAGTTGGTGGCCGAGACGATCTGCGAGATCGCCAGCTCCAAATTCACGTTCGGCTGGAAATAGATTTTCTGAACGACAATCCC
>DATBAZ010000488.1:0-9492 GCA_036271255.1 Alphaproteobacteria bacterium | reverse complement strand
CTTCTTGGCGTTCTGGTCGTCCGCTTCCTTTTTCTGAGACTCGGTCTTTTCAGGGGTGCCGGCGAGATCGGCGGCAGCGGCGTGGACATGGTTCTTGATGCTGTCGGCCTGGTACTCCGCCCATGTGTCGGAGGCGTGCGTCTGCTCAAGCACCGCCTCGTTCATCTTGACGAAGGTATGTCCGCCTTCGATTTCACCGATCGCGCCTAAAAGGCCGCCGATAACCGACATCAGCGCGATCGAGAGGGTGATCCGAAGCGTCGTATTGCTGCCCGACGCCGCGGCGTGATGGCTGTGCTCCGCGTGTTCCAGCGCTTCTTGGGTATTTGCGGTTATCTCAGCCATGATCGCTCGCTACTCACAGTTCAGTCGGGCAGGGCGGCCACATTCTCATGGATTGCTAAAATTGCAAGCATCTACATCGCCCAGATCGCATGCGAGCGTTCGGCTATATCACTCCAGCTTCAGCCGCAGGAAAATCATGTACGAGATCGGGTCGCCATAGGCGCGGTCGAGCGCCGAAGGATAGTCGTAGCGGCTGACTAGGCCGCCGATGCCGAATTTCAGGTTTTCGGCGGGATGGAAGTCGCGGATATAGCCCAGGCTGATCTTCTCGACCGTTTCGACCCGGTCCAGCAACGGCCCCTCCTCGAACAGTTCGTCCTCCGCCACCCGCTCGGCACGGGCGAAGATCGTGTGGGTGTCATGCAGGATCAGTTCGCTTTCCAGCAGGAAGCCGTCCAGCGTATGGCCGGGATGGTTCATCTTGCGGCCCCAGGCGAAGGTCGTGGCCCAGACATTGTCGCCGAACGGCAGGTTGTAGGTGCCCGAGGCGGTCAGACGGTTCTCGTCGACATTGGGAGCGAGCTCTTCGGGGCTCTTTAGGTACCCCCAGCTTGTCTGGAACGACCAGTTGGGCGCGGGATTCCAGGTCAGCCGGGCCGATACGCTGTCCAGCTTCGGCCCCTCGATGTCATAGCGGCGCTCGTCCGGCTCGCGGCCGCGGAAGACCGAGCCCTCGATCTTCCACGGGCCCTGGACATAGCCGCCGGTCAGCACGCCGTAGGTGATGTGGGTGCTGTCCAGCCAGTGATGGGTGATCGGCGCCTCGGGGATATCCATGCCGGACTGGCGATGCATGAAGGCGGCCGGCCCCAGGGCGGGCTCACCGGGCAGACCGGCATAGGCGAAGACCGCGCTGTCGGCATTAAGCTTCAGGCTGTAGGAGGCAGACAGCTCCATGAACAGGTCGTGCGGATGCTGCCGGTCGATCAGCGGTTCGCGGCCATTGGCGGTCTCGCCGGTGGCGAACAGCAGCGGATAGCCGTTGGCCCCCATCAGCGGGTCGAGCGACAGCATCGTGCGCAGGCCTAGCGTGCCGTCGTCGCCCAGCGGGCGCTGAGCCATCAGCATGCCCATGCTGGCGCTGAACGTCTTGTCGTTGCCGCGCGGGCCGCCCTGATTGTCGTAGATCGCGTCGAGATAGCCGTGCGCCATCAGCATCCACGGGCCGGCCATGAAATGCAGGCCACCGTCCGGCGTGGACTCCGGCTGCCAAGAGGTGCCGGAGGCTTCGCGGGACATGGCGTAGGGGCCGAAGACGCCGGTCATCGGCATGGTCATGCTCATTCCCGGCATCTCCATTCCGGGCATATCGGTCATGGCCGGCTGCTCCGGCTTCGGCGGCGTGTCGGTTTTTTTGGCTTCCATGCCGGGCATGTCGTCCATCCCGGGCATGTTCATCTCCTGCGCGAAGGCAGGGCCGGTCAGCAACATAGCGGCGAGCAGCGGCCATGTTGCTGCCGTCGAAAACTGTCTCATTGGGAATCTCCAAGTCGGAACGAGCGCTATCGCTCCCGCCGGGCGTGCGGGATGATTTCAGGCGCTCGGTCTTGGAGGGTCGTATGCGGCGGCGGGGCGCCAGCCGAGGCTGGCCGGGGCAGGCACGAGTTCGAGCCTGTGCCGGCCGGTATAAAAATTCAGCTCGAACGCGGCCGGTGCGGCGGTCGCGGCGGCGCATTGCGCACGGCATTCAGTCGTGCAGCAGCGGCAAGGAGGATCGGTGTCGGCCAGCTGAGCAGCCGCTTGGACCGCTGGTGCATGGATGTCCAGCGGCGCGGCCCGCTCTACAGTCTTACCGTGACAGGGATGCGCCGAGGCGCCCGACGCCCAGCACAGGATCGCGAGCGCGGCCAAAACAGGCAGCAGAAGAAGATAACGCCGGCGCATCGGTGACGGGGCGGTCATCGGGCGCCGGCGCATTGCTTAGGCCGCTTGCGACTTCGCCGGCTGGCGGACCAGCGCCTCGTAATCGTCGCGCAGCGCCCGTGTGATCGGGCCGACCGTGTAGTGCCGATCGGCGATCTGGCCGACAGCGGTCACTTCGGCGGCGGAGCCGGTCAGGAAGATCTCGTCGGCCTGGGCCAGCTCCTCGGGGAACATCGCCCGCTCGACCACCTTGATGCCGCGCTTGGCGGCCAGTGCCATGACGGTCTGGCGGGTGATGCCGTTCAGGAAGCAATCCGGCGTCGGCGTATGGATGACGCCGTCGATGACCAGGAACAGGTTGGCGCCGGTCGCTTCGGCCAGCTGGCCGCGATAATCCAGCATCAGCGCGTCGTGCCAGCCCTCGGCCTCGGCCGCGTGCTTCGACAGCGTGCAGATCATATAGAGGCCGGCGGCCTTCGACGCCGTCGGCGCGGTGTCAGGGGCGGGGCGGCGCCATTTGGAGAAGGTCAGCTTGATCCCTTTCTCGCGCAGCTCGGGCGAGAAATAGCTCGGCCATTCCCAGCTCGCGATCGCGACATGGATCTTGGATTGCTGGGCCGACACGCCCATCTGCTCGGACCCGCGATAGGCGACCGGGCGGACATAGGCGTCCATGAAGCCGTTGGCCGCGACGACCTCCTTGCAGGCCTTGTCCAGCTCGGCGGTGGTGTAGGGCAGCGAAAAGCCCAGCAAAGCCGCCGAATTGGCCAGCCGCTCGTTATGGCGGGTCAGCTCGAAAATCTGGCCGCCATAGCAGCGCACGCCCTCGAAGACCGAGCTGCCGTAATGCAGGCCGTGGGTCAGCACGTGTGTCTTGGCTTCGCGCCACGGCACCAGTCTGCCGTCGAACCAGATGAAGCCATCGCGATCGTCCATCGGAATCATCTTGAAAACCTCCCGAAACGCCCCGAAAAAGGGGCAAGACAGGGTGAGCGCTCCGCACTCAGGGCTGGCGCAACCCGTCTTTACATGTCAAAGTTGGGTCATGATGGCTGACCTAAAGACCGCGGTCAATCCGATTTTCCTCTCCGAAGAAGACCTGCGCCGGGGCATCGAACTGCTGTTCTTCGCCTATCGCGACTTCACCGGCGAGCCGGATCGACAGCTCGCGGCCCTAGGTTTGGGCCGTGCGCATCACCGGGCAATCTACTTTATCGGCCGCAATCCGTCGCTCACCGTCAGCCAGCTATTATCCATCCTGAAGATCACGAAACAAAGCCTTTCGCGCGTACTCCAGGAATTGGTGGCCGAGGATTACGTTGTCCAGACCCCGGGCCCGACCGACCGCCGCGAGCGCCGGCTGAAACTGACGGAAAAGGGCGAGGATCTGGAGCAGTTGCTGACCGAGGGCCAGCGCCGGCGTCTCGGCCGCGCCTATACCCAGGCCGGGCCGGAGGCAGTGAAGGCCTTCCACCAGGTCCTGCTCAACGTCATCGACGACGCCGACCGCCCGCGCCTGCCGGAAGAGGCGGCCCCACCGCGCCGGAGCGGCCTGCGCGCAGCGGGATAGATGGGGTCACAAGCCGATCTGCCGCATCTGCTGGTCGTCGATGACGACACACGGCTGCGCGCGCTGCTGGCGCGTTATCTGGGCGGCCAGGGCCACATCGTCACCACCGCCGCTTCGGCGGCCGAGGCGCGGGCCTGCTTGCGAACGCTGGCCTTCGATCTCCTCGTCCTCGACATCATGATGCCTGGCCAGAACGGGCTCGATTTCGCCAAGGCGCTGCGCAGCGAGGGTTCGGACATTCCGATCCTGATGCTGACCGCACGCAGCGAGGCTGAGGAGCGCATCGCTGGGCTTGAGGCCGGAGCCGACGACTATCTGCCCAAGCCGTTCGAGCCGCGCGAGCTGCTGCTGCGCATCGCCGCCATCATGCGGCGCAATCCCCGGCCCACCGAAGGCCCGCCGCCGATCAGGCTGGGCCGTTGGACGTTCGATCCGGACCGGTCGGAGCTGAAAGCCGGCGGCGAGACGGTCAGGCTCACCGATGTCGAAACCAGCCTGCTGCGCGTGCTGGCCGAAACTCCGGGCGGCATCGTCAGCCGCGACGAGCTGGTCGACCGCAGCCGTGTCGAGATCAATGCCCGCAGCATCGACGTCCAGGTCAATCGCCTCCGCCGCAAGATCGAGGCAGACCCGAAGATGCCGCGTTATCTCCAGACCGTCCGCGGATCGGGCTATGTCCTCAGACCGGACTGAACGGCGCCGTAACCGGACCGGCATCGGCGCGCGGATCAAGCGGTTCCTGCCGCGCACCCTGGAGGGGCGCACATTCCTGATCCTGGTCGTGCCGGTGCTGATCGCGCAGATGATCACCGTCTATATCTTCTTCGAGCGCCATTTCAGCACGCTGTCGGTCGAGCTGTCGCGCGCCGTCGCCGGCGATGTCGCCCTGCTGATCGAGGGAACGGAGAAATCGCCCAGCCGGCGCGGGCAGATCTATGCCGGCGCCGCGAAGACGCTCGATCTTTCGGTGGAGTTCGAGCCCGACGCCCAGCTCTCGTCCACCGTCGAGAAGCATTGGAATCCGCTGATCGAGCCGATTCTGGAGACGGCACTGCAGGAACGGATCGGCCCCCGTCTCTTCACCATCGGCGCCTATGGCGACGACAATTGGGTCGAGATCCGGGTCCAGCTTCCCGACGGCGTCCTCGACGTGCGCTCGCCCCAGCGGCGGCTGTTCAGCTACACGGCTTTCGTATTCATCGCCTGGGTTGTCGGCGCCTCGCTGTTTTTCACCAGCATCGCGGTCATCTTCATGCGCAACCAGGTGCGCCCGATCCGGCGGCTGGCGCTGGCGGCGGAGAATTTCGGCAAGGGCCGGGACACGACCCGGCTGAAGCCGGCCGGCGCGCTGGAGGTCCGCCAGGCCGCCACCGCCTTCCTCACCATGCGCGACCGCATCCGCCGCCAGATCGCCCAGCGCACCGAGATGCTGGCCGGCGTGTCGCACGACCTGCGCACGCCGCTGACCCGGATGAAGCTGCAGCTCGCATTGCTCGGCGAAGGGGAGGAGACGGAGGAGCTGCGCGCAGACGTGGGCGAGATGGAAACGATGATAGAGGCCTATCTCGCCTTCGCCCGCGGCGAGGGCGGAGAGGTGCCGCAGCGGACCGATATGGCCCAGTTGCTGCGCGAGGTCATCGACGGCCAGCCCGGCCGCGACCGCGTCACCCTGCAAACCGCCGAGCCGATGACGCTCACCGTACGCCCCTCTACGATGAAGCGATGCCTCGCCAACCTGATCGGCAACGCGTTGCGCTATGGCACCAATGTCCGCGTCGATGCGGGCTGGCGGGAGCGGACGCTGACGGTGGTCATCGACGATGACGGCCCCGGCATCCCGCCGGATAACCGCGAGGACGTCTTTCGCCCCTTCTTCCGCCTGGAGGAATCGCGCAACATCTCCACAGGCGGCGTCGGCCTCGGCTTGTCTATCGCCCTGGACATCGCGCACGGCCATGGCGGGGAGATTGCGCTGGAGGACAGCCCGATGGGGGGGCTTAGGGTGGTGCTGACCCTGCCGGGGTGACGCCCTAACCTCCAGGCCAGTAATTCCAGGGGTGCTGCGGCGGGCGCCCGGTGAGCGCGCGCAGGAACTCCACGATGTCCGCCTTGTCCTGTCCCGTCGGCACGGGTTGGATTTGGGCGTGGGCGTCGATGGCCTGGTCCAACGTCTCCAGGCTTCCGTCATGACCGTAGGGGCCTGTCAGGGCGACGTTTCTCAGCGACGGCGTCCTGAAGCCCGCGCCGTCGGCAGCGGCTTCTTCGGCGACGGGCGGATCGGCGAAGGCGCCGGACGATCCGAAAGCCCAGGACCGGGCAAAGCGAACGCCGCCCTCCCGGCCGGGGTCCGGGGCATGGCCCGCCGCAACGGCCAGGTTCAGCTGGTGGTATTTTTCATCGGTGAATGCCGGGCCGGAATGGCAGGACTGGCAGCCATATTTCGTGAAGGCGACCATGCCGCGGCGTGCCGCCGGGCTCAGTGAGCTCTCCGATCCGGCCATGAAATCATCGAAGGGCGCGCGGCCGGCGGCCAGTTTCCTTATATAGGCCTCAAGCGCCTTGCCGACATTGGCGTAGGCCCGGTTCACGGCCAGCCGGTCTTCATCCGTCATGGACTCGAATTCGGCCGAGCCCGGTTTCCCCGCCTCGGGAATGCGCCCCCGATCGGGCAGAGGGCCGAAGATCTTCTCGTACCGATCCTTGTAGATTTCGCCCAGCACGCGGACGACATGCAGCCGGCTCGAATCCATTTCATCGGGTTGCTCGAAGGTGAACAGGGGCGCCGACCATAGAGTGTCGGTCTTCCCATCCCAGAAATGCCCGCCCCGGTACCAGGCCGCATCGATGAGGTCGGGCGCGTTCCGCGCCACCTCCCTCAGCGTGTTCGACCGCGGCTTATTTTCCGCGAACGCATGGTCGGGGTCGTGGCAGCTTGCGCACGACACGCCGGCGCCGGCCCGGGAGAAGCGGTTGTCATAGAATATCTTCATCCCCAGCACGGCGGCGTCCTGCCGGTCGGCAAACTTGTTGCCGCGCGCCGGCGGGAGGTCGGCCGGCAGGATGTCGGACTGAAATTCAGCGCAGTGCGTCTCCAGGAACTGGAGATAGGCCGGGCATGTCGCCGCCAAACCGGGCAGCGGCAGCAGCGCGGCGGCGGCAATCCATGCGCCGAAGGCCCCAAGCCTCATTCGTTGTTTTCCGGCCCCAGGCTCTTATGCACGAAACAGGTGTGGAGATCGAAACCGGCGGGTAGGGCGGTATTTTCCTGAAAGCCGATATTGTCCCAGCTGCGCTGATCGATCCACGGGGAGTTCAAGCGGTAGTGATAGGCCGCGCCGCGATCCGGATCGGCCATCCGCTCCGTGAATTCACCGGATGAATGGTAGAGCACCTGGTGAAAGCCGAGCGCCGCGTCGGCGATCTTGAGCGTCGTCTTCGGCGTGGTGAAATCGTTGCACAGCCGCGCCTGCCCATTGACGTACATGACGATCCGGTTGTTGCGGATATACAGATCGTACCTGGTCCGGGGGGAGGCGAGCTGCTGATCGTCCAGGATCGGCGCGACCGGGTTGCCATGGGTGTCGACGCGATAGAACCAGGCGATTTCGCCCGCCGGATTGTCGAGCTGGAGCGGAGAGACGTTGATCGGGCTGGTCGCGGCGGTCTGCGCGACCTGCTGGTTGGTTCCCAGCACCTCGGGGAGGTTGGCCTTGGCGATGGGCTTGTTCACCAGGACGAGCACGTCGCTCTCGGGGTGGTTCGTATAGGCCGCGACAGTCTTCGGATGGGCGATGCTGGGAATGGCGGTGTGGATGTAATCGGCCAGGTCGTACCCGCCGCCATTCGGCGGCACCGTCGCCCGGCTGCCGTCAAGCCTGTACATGTCCTCCCACTGATTGACGGCATTCGAATTGCCGTGCCGGTTGAAGATCTGCAGGCACATCCAGCCCGCGGTGCTGGGGTTGGCTCCGGTGGGCTCATAGAAGAACGTCGTGTGGACGACCTGCTCTTTCAGGCCTCCGGCCTTGTCCAGCGTCTGCCCCGGAATACTCGAGCCGCACGCCGTAAAGGCCCAGTATCTGCGGCCGGTCGCGAACGAGTTCACCTCGAACGTCACATGCAGATAGGTGCTGCGGTTCAGATGCGCGGCCTTGCGCGGGAACATCGAGACTTCGGAGAGGACGTCCTGAGACCAGTCGCCGAGGATCGTGTTCATATGGCCGTCGGCGATATAGGCGTCGATATAGCCGTGCCCGTCGGGCGTCGCGCAGCAGGTATAGCCGTTACCGTAGATGGTCCATTTGGAGTTCTGCCTGACCACCTCGCCGGCATCCTCACGCGGATAGGTCCATTTGGGCTCCGGCAGGGCGCGAAACGCGTCGCTCGCCTTGGAGAAATCGTCGAAGAAATCCTTGGTCGGCGGCGGCGCGGCTTTGGCGGGCGCGATCGCCACCACGCCACGGGCCAGAACCTTCGGCGGGTTCGGGGGCGCGGGCTGCGCAAACGTCGGAACGGACGGCGGCGTGGCCTGCACATAGGGTCCGCTCGCCCAGCCCTGCCCGTTGACGATCAGGCTGCCGTATTTCTGGACCACCTGCGCCTTGGTGACGACGGGGAATGAAACGACGGCGCTGGCATCGACCCAGGGATTGCCCGGATGATCGGTATCGGCGCTGTGGGTCAGCGGGATGGTATGGGCCGTCCGCCCGATGATGCCCGGAAACGGGCATAGCCGATCCATGGCCTCCACCGTGACTGTCATCGGGCCGGTGACGCCCGTGATCTCGATCTCGGTAACCGGCGGCGGGTCGAGATCGTAGGTGCCGTAGGGCTTGGGCGGGTCCACGAAAAACTGCGGCACGAAGTTCAGCGGGTTGACCTCGCCGGTGTTCAAATAAAACAGATAGGGGAACTTCGTATCGGGATCGGCCACATAACGCTCGCGCGCCTGATGCTGAAGCAGGCCGGCGCAGAACTGCGTACCGCCGGTGACCGTCTCGGTGCCGTCCTTGTTCGCCGCGACCCCGGTCGGCTGCACCAGAACGCGAAAGTCCCGCGCATTCGCGACCGCGGGGAACCGCACGACGACGCTGTCGCGGTTCTTGATCATCGTGATGCCGGTCAAAGCCGGCGCCGACGTGAATTTTATGCCCTTGCCGGACGGCAGTTTTCCGAGCGGCGCGGCTATCGCCGCCGGCATCAGGGCCGCGAGCGGGGCGTCTGCCGCGACCGCCGGCAGGGCGGGAAGCAGGGCGGCCGCCATTAGTGTGGTGACAGTTACCGCAGTTTGGATTCTCGTTCTCGTCATGGCGCAAGGTCCTGTGCGACTGCGTGCGATACGCCGTCAACCGCCCGTCGGTTCAGCGGAGTGCCCTGAAATAGCGCCCGATCATGCCACTTTATCTGCGGGAAAGGCCAAATCTCTCGCAGCCACTCGGCCCGACCTGCATGTTACGGATGTCCGCGGGCGCCATGAAGCATGGCGAAGGCGCCCGCGGCGGGGGTGCTCGACACCGCCCACGGTCACGACGGCGGGATCGCCCCGCAACACACAGCCCGATGGGCGGGCTGTGGGTTGTGTTGACGCTGCCGGGTATGTCGGTCCCGGCAGAATCTCCTTAGAACTGCCAGCGCGCGCCGGCGGTGATGTCCTGATAGCTGGTATTGCCGGTGTAGAAGACGCTGTCGTACCTGGCGTAGATCGAGAAGCCGGG
>DATBAZ010000487.1:0-3982 GCA_036271255.1 Alphaproteobacteria bacterium | reverse complement strand
TACACCGGCATGATCCCCAAAAGCGCGGGGACGATCGCCGAAATCCTCAAACAGAACGGTTATAATACCGCTCAGTTCGGTAAATGGCATTTGACGCCCCATACTGAGGAGGGGCCGGCCGGCCCGTTCACGCATTGGCCGGTCAATATGGGCTTCGAGCATTCCTATGGTTTCCTGTCGGCCGAGACCAATCAGTGGCAGCCGGCGCTGTTCGAGGACCTGCATCCGGTCGAGCCGCCGCATGACGACCCAACCTATATTCTCGACAAGGACCTGGCCGACCGCACCATCGACTGGATCCACCAGCAGAGGGCGCTGGCGCCGAACAAGCCGTTCTTCGTCTATTACGCACCCGGCACCTCACACTCCCCACACCAGGCGCCGAAGGACTGGATCGCCAAGTTCAAGGGACAGTTCGACCAGGGCTGGGACAGAGTGCGGGAGGAGACATTCGAGCGGCAGAAGCAGCTCCAAGTCATTCCCGCCGATACGAAGCTGCCGCCCAGGCCGGCCCAGATCCCGGCGTGGGATTCGCTGACCGCTGACCAGAAGAGGGTCTATGCGCGCATGATGGAGGTCTACGCCGCGGCCCTGTCGCATGCCGATTACCAGATCGGCCGGGTGATCGACGCGGTGCGCGACATGGGCGCGCTGGACAATACGCTGATCGTCTATATCCAGGGCGACAACGGCGCCAGCGCGGAGGGCGGCATGACCGGGCTGGTGAACGAGGTCCACCTGTTCAACGGCCTGCCCGAAGACTTCGATTACATCCGGGATCATATGGACGATCTGGGCGGTCCGAAGGCCAGCAACCATTACCCGGCGGGCTGGGCCTACGCGCTGAACACGCCGTTCCAGTGGTTCAAGCAGATCGCCTCGCACTTCGGCGGCACCCAGGACGGCATGGTCGTCTCCTGGCCGGCGCGCATCAAGGACAGAGGCGGGCTGCGCTCGCAGTTCCACCACGTCATCGACATCGCGCCGACGATCCTGGAGGCCGCCGGCATCCAGGCGCCGTCGATGCTGAACGGCGTGCCGCAGAAGCCGCTTGAGGGCGTCAGCATGCTCTACAGCTTCGATGACCCGAAGGCTGCCTCGACGCATCGCATCCAGTATTTCGAGACCGGCCGCAATCGGGCGATCTATCAGGACGGCTGGATCGCGGCGACGACGCCGAAGGACATGCCCTGGGCGCTCGCCAGTCACGGCGGGTGGAGCATCGACGACCAGAAGTGGGAGCTTTACCACCTGACCGACGACTTCAGCGAAGCGGTCGACCTCGCGGGCAAGGAGCCCCAGCGCGTTCGCGACCTGCAGGATCTGTTCTGGGCCCAGGCCGCGCGCTACCACGTGCTGCCGCTTGTGGATGTCGTGAAGCAGGTGATGTCGGGCGCGCCGCAAAAGCCGAGCCCGATCGACGGGGTCAGCAAATTCACCCTCTATCCCGGCATGATCCGCGTGCCCCAGGCCGCGGCGCCGGATCTCAAGAACCGATCCTTCACCCTGTCCGCCGATCTGGAGATACCTGCGGATGGGGCGGAGGGCATCCTGCTGACCGAGGGCGACCGCTTCGGCGGGCTGAGCTTCTATCTGCTCAAGGGCAAGCCGGTGTTCTGCTACAACATGGCCGAGTTCGTGCGCACGACGGTCGCCGGGCCGGACGCCGTGCCGGCCGGGCATCACGTCGTCGCGGCGGACTTCAAGTATGACGGCGGCGGCCGCGGCAAGGGCGGGACGGTGACGCTGTCGGTGGATGGCAAACCGGTCGCATCCGGCCATGTCGAGCGGACCCTCGCCAATCTCTTCGCGCTCGACTCGAGTATGAGCGTGGGGCAGGGAACCGGGTTGCCCGTCAGCGACGATTACCTTACGCCGTTCAAGTTCTCCGGGACGCTGGATCAGCTGGTGGTGACCTTGAAATGAAGCTCATGTGGTTCGCCGGGCTTGCCGGCGTCGCGCTGCTGGCGGCCGGGGCGATGACGGCCTCGGCTGTGGTTCAGCAACCGCCGCATTCGGCTGTCTGCCGGGCACCCGACCGGGCGCAAGTCCACATCGCCGGCGGCACTTTCCAGATGGGCTCCGCCGAGTATTACGAGGAAGAAGGGCCGGTACGCACCGAGACCGTCGCGCCGTTCTGGATCGACCGTTACGACGTGACCAACGCCGAGTTCGCCAAATTCGTTGCCGCCACGCATTACATGACCGACGCCGAGAAGCGGCCCGACCCCGTCGACTATCCGGAGATCGACAAGGACAAGCTCGTCGCCGGCGGCGCGGTGTTCATCTCGCCCAAGGGCGGGGTGCGGACGATGGAAGACCCGATGCAGTGGTGGAGCTTCGTTGCCGGGGCCGATTGGCGCCACCCGGACGGGCCGGACAGCACCATCGCCGGCCACGACAACGACCCTGTCGTCCAGGTCAGCTACAACGACGCGTCGGCCTATGCCAAATGGGCGGGCCGTGAGCTGCCGACCGAGGCGCAGTACGAGTTCGCCGCCCGCGGCGGCCTGGACGGCAAGACCTATGGCTGGGGCGACGAGCTGACCCCGGGCGGCAAGTACCAGGCCAATGTCTGGCAGGGGACGTTCCCGACCGACAATACGGTGGCGGACGGCTTCTCCGGCCGGGCGCCGGTCGGCTGTTTCCCCGCCAACGGCTATGGCCTCTACGACACGATCGGCAATGTCTGGAAATGGACGTCGAGCCTGTACGCGACGGCGAGCACGCATGACGAGATGCCCGACATGCCGATGTCCAAGGCACCGGCGTCGCGGGTGCTGCGCGCGATCAAGGGCGGCTCGTTCCTGTGTGCCCCCAACTATTGCCGCCGCTACCGCCCGGCCGCCCGCCAGCCGCAGGAGACCAGCTTCAGCGCGGCGCATCTGGGCTTCAGGACGGTCAGCAATCGGCCGTAACCGAAACGCTTCCTACGCGCTAAAATGGTCCTGCTTACCAACCCCCGAGGGAGCAAGGACCATGTCAGAATTCACCGTGCACAGCATTCCCGGCAGCCCGTTCGGGCGGGCCGTGTTGGCGACCCTGGAAGAGAAGGGCGCGGCCTACACGCTGTCGCCCGTGGCGCCCGGCACGTTCCGGTCGCCGGAGCATCTTGCCCGTCATCCGTTCGGGCGGGTGCCGGTGCTGGAGCATGACGGCTTCACGCTCTACGAGACCCAGGCGATCCTGCGCTATCTCGACCGCGCCGTTCCCGAACCCGCCCTGACGCCGGCCGACCCGAAGGCGGCGGCATGCATGGATCAGGCGCTCAATGTCGGCGACTGGTACCTGTTCCAGGGCTGCGGCAGCGTCATCGGCTTCCAGCGCGTGGTCGGGCCGAAATTCATGGGGATCACGCCCGACGAGGCGGCGATCGCGGCGGTGATGCCGCGCGCCCATATGGTCTTCGCGGAACTGTCCCGCCTGCTGGGCGACCAGCCCTATTTCGCCGGCGATGCGCTGTCGCTGGCCGACCTGCACTTGGCCCCGCATATCGAGTTCCTGACCCACACGCCGGAATGGACCGTGCTGGGCGAGCCCTATTCGAACCTGGCCGCCTGGCAGACGCGGATGGACGCGCGGCCGAGCATGCAGGCCACGACCTGGGAACGGCTCAGCCGGGCAGCGGCCTAAGCGAGGTCTTCGCCAAGCAGAAGAAATTGCCTGTCGTACGGCCAGGGCCGATCGTGCCACTATCGGCGCAAGAGTCGTGGGCAAGATGATCGGCGGGAGGGCAGGAAGCTGGGTCCGGTTCGGCTGTTTTTGGCGCTGATCGTTGCGTTCGATCACTTCTGGTACGCGGTTCTGGTGCCCCACGGCCTGCAGATCCCTTTGGGCTTCCGGCTGGGCCTGAATGCCGGGTGGGCGCTGATGTTCTTCTACGTCATCAGCGGTTTCCTGATCAGCCTTAGCCTCGATACGAAATATCCGCCGGGCTCCGACGGGACGATCCGGTTCTATCAGGGCCGCGTGACCCGCATCT
>DATBAZ010000486.1:0-11061 GCA_036271255.1 Alphaproteobacteria bacterium | reverse complement strand
GGATGCCCGGGTCAAGCCCGGGCATGACGGTAGAGTATAGGTTGATGCAGCCAAAGACCGAATAAGCGAAAGACCTATCCGCCGATCTCGATCATGGTGCGGTTCTTCATCGTCATCAGCTCTTCCATCGGCGGGTGGGCTGCTTGCTTCCCTTCAACCGCTGAGAGGATCAGCGCCTCGACATCCGCGTCCGACCCGCCCGACCGCATGGCGTCGCGCAGGCTCTGCTCGGCGGGGTGGAACAGGCAGGATTTGATGTTGCCGTCGGCGGTGACGCGCAGCCGGTTGCAGCCGCCGCAGAAGCTCTCGGTCATCGAGGTGACGAAGCTGACCGAGCCCTGATGCCCGCCGATGCGGAAATCCTTGCCGACATCGGTTCTGTCGCCCACCAGCGGGATCAGGTCGTACTCGCGCTGGATCAGCGCCCGCATCTCGGCATAGGGCATCAGCCCCCCGGTCGACCATTTATTGTCGGGGAAGGGCATGTACTCGATGAAGCGGACATTGATCGGCCGATCCTTTGCCCAGGCGACGAAATCGAGGATCTCATCGTCGTTGACGCCCCGCATCACGACGACATTGACCTTGAGCGGGGTGAAGCCTGCCGTCAGCGCCGCCTCGATCCCATCCATCACCGCGTCGAACTGGTCGCGCTTGGCGATCTCCCTGAAGCGGTCGCGGCGCAGCGTGTCGAGGCTAATGGTCAGCGCGTTTAGGCCCGCCGCGCGCAGACCGACGGCGCGCTTGGCCAGCGAGATGCCGTTCGTGGTCATCGCCAGGGTCTTCAGCCCCGGCAGCGCGCCCAGCCGCTCGGCGATCTGGCCGACATCGCGGCGCGACAGAGGCTCGCCGCCGGTCAGCCTGATCTTGGTGATGCCCATGCCGACAAAGATCGTGCCCAGCCGCACGATCTCGTCGGCGGTCAGGATTTCGGCGCGCGGCGTCCAGTCGATGCCCTGCGGCGGCATGCAATAGGTGCAGCGCAGGTTGCAGCGATCGGTGATCGACATCCGCAAATAGGAATGACGCCGGCCGTGCCGGTCGATCAGGCGGTTTTCAATACTCATTCCGCCGCCTGATGGAAGAAATGGCCGAGCGTCTTGGCCCCGCCGATCAGGCTGAACACGTCGCTCCAACCCTGGGCACGAAGCTGCTGCGCGGCGGCATTGCTGCGGCGGCCGGAGGCGCAGACCAGCAGCACCGGCCGGGACGCATCGAATTCCGGACTGGCCGCATCGAACCGGCTGAACGGCGCATGCTGCGCCTGGGGCAGCGGATGCTCGGCCAGTTCGTGCGCCTCGCGCAGATCGACGATGCGGAAGCGGGCCAGCGCCTCCGGTGTCAGGTCGCCGGCGTCGAGCTCGTAGGCCACGGTCTCGCGGCGCTGCAATCCATGGATCGTCGGGTGGGCGCCGCAGATCGGACAATCGGCATCCTTGCGCCGGGCGATGCGGCGGGTCTCCAGGCTCAGCGCGTCCATGATCAGCAGGTGCCGGTCGAGCACGCCGGGCAGGCCCAGGATGATCTTCAGCGCCTCGGACGCCTGCAAGGTGCCGAACAGCCCCGGTGTCACGCCCAGCACGCCGACCTCGGCGCAATTGCCGATCAGCCCCTCGGGCGGCGGGGCAGGCCAGAGGCAGCGCAGGCACCCGCCGGGCGACTGCGGATCGATGGTCAGAAGCTGGCCCTCGAAGCGATGGATCGAGGCCTGCACCACCGGCTTGCCGTAGAGCACGGCGGCGTCTGTCAGGAGGTATTTGGTGGCAAAATTGTCGGTACAGTCGAGGACGATGTCGTACTCGGCGAACAGGGCCGGCAAGGTGTCGGCATCGGCCTTGGTGGCATGGACCCGCACATCGATGAAGGGGTTGAGCGCGCTCAGCCGGTGCGCGGCCGCGCCGGCTTTCGGTTCGCCGACCTGTGCGGCGGTGTACAGAATCTGCCGGTGCAGATTGCTGGCCTCGAGCGTGTCGAACTCCAATATGCCGATCGTGCCGACACCGGCTGCGGCCAGCATCAAGCCGGCCGGGCAGCCGAGCCCCCCGGCACCGACGATCAGCACCTTCGCGGCCTTCAGCTTGGCCTGACCTTGCACCCCGACCTCAGGCAGGCGGATCTGGCGGGCGTAGAAATCGGCCTCAGCGATTGCCGGCTTACGGTGGGAGTGCCCATCGCCGTGCGAATGATCTTCGTGACCGGCGCCGGGATGCTGGCAGTTCACCCATTCGGCGGTGCCGTCGCGGTAATGCTCTTTCTTCCAGATCGGAAGGCGGTGCTTGACCTCGTCGATCACGTAACGGCACGCACGGAAGGCCTCGTCGCGATGGGCCGAGACGACGCCGACCCAGACCGCGCAATCGCCGAGCTTGAGCTCACCCTGGCGATGGACGGCCCGGATGGCGTTCACGCCGAATTTTTGCCGCGCCTCCTCCAGGATCGCTGCGCCCTCGGTCAGCGCCAGCGGCGCGAACACCTCGTAATCCAGCGCATCGACCTGACGGCCGTCATTATGGTCACGCACCCGGCCCTCGAAACTGACGAAGGCGCCTGCGGTGCGATCGGCGAGGGAAGCGGCGAGCGCCGGGATGTCGAGCGTCTCAGCCGAGATTTCGAACAGGTTTGCCATCCTCACCCGCCCGCCACCGGAGGAATGAAGACGACAGTGTCGTTGGCGGCCAGCGGCCGATCCCAGGCGGCGAATTCATTGTTGATCGCGACCTTCACCCGCTCGGCCTCAAGGGTGAAACCGTGCGCGGCGGCAAGCTCGCGATACAGGTCCCGCGCCGTGGTGGCGCCGGTCTCGATTGTCTCGGAACCCACGCCCCGCTGCTCGCGCAGCAGCGCGAAATATTCAAGCCTGACAGGCAGGGTCATCGCCGTGTTGCGCCTTATCGATCCGTTACGTCTGATATATCGGCATTCGCGGGGGCGGACAAACCGTTACCGCGCAACCGCAAGACACTATATCTGGGTGCGAGCCCGCTATCGGAAAGCCTGCCATGCCGCGCATCGACGAATCCCGCCCCTTCATCCCCGTCCGCATCGCCGTGATGACCGTGTCGGACACGCGCACGCCGGAGGATGACAGGTCCGGCAACACGCTGGCCGATCTCCTGACCGAGGCCGGCCATGTGCTGGCGGCCCGCGCCATAGTGCCCGACGACCAGATCCGCATCACCGCGCAGCTCAGGCACTGGATCGACGATCCTGAGATCGAGGTGGTGATCTCGACCGGCGGCACCGGCGTCACCGGCCGCGACGTGACGCCGGAGGCGTTCGAGTCACTGTACGAAAAGCCGATCCACGGCTTCGGCGAGCTGTTCCGGATGCTGAGCTATCAGAAGATCGGCACCTCGACGATCCAGTCCCGCGCCACCGGCGGTGTCACAAGAGGCACCTACCTCTTCGCCCTGCCCGGCTCACCCTCGGCCTGCCGCGACGGCTGGGAGATGATCCTCAAGGACCAGCTGGATTACCGCCACCGCCCCTGCAATTTCGTGGAGCTATTTCCGCGGCTCAGGGAGCATGAGGGGTAAGACGACTAAAAGCCGGGCGCAGCAAGAATACGTGATCATACGGATGCCGCAGGAAATCCGTACAGTGTATCCGGATGGGACAATGTCCGGTAACGGACAAAAAAAGCCCCGCTATCTCTATTGAAATAGCGGGGCCAGACTCGCAGGACACGCCTTTTTGAAGGGCGTAGTAGTCAAACGCACTTTGTGCGCGGGACCTAGTCGACCTAATAGACCCTAAATTTTGGTAGAAAGCCACACTTTTAAGATGTGCGACGCATGAACAAAGCGCGAAATCGTACGCATACCTGCTATGATTTCGTTATAAAAAACACATCGCGGTCGTAAACCGAACAACTGAGGCCCGATGTGCCGTTCGTAACCTGCACATCCAGCGCGTTCGCGGCGGCCAGATCGGCCGCGGTCAAGGGGACATTCAGCCGAGTCGCGCTGACGAAGGTCGCGTTCCGGGAGAGCCCGTTGACGAACACAACCGACTTGGCTGTGAAGCCAGTGCCGTTCAGCGCCAATGCCCGGGTGCTGCTGCCCACGGGCAGCGTGGCCGGGCTGAAGCCGGTGATCTTGAGCGGGGTGCCGACGGCGTTGAACAGCGCATTACCCCGAATCTCCCCGGTGATCTTGAGCTTGGCCGGGTGGGCCTGGCCTACCATGTCCTCGGTCCAGCCGGCGAAGACCCAGCCCTTGGCCGGGGTCGGCGTCACGGTCACCGCCGCGCCGGAATTGTAGAAGCCGTCGGCCGAGGCCGGAGAATATTTCAACGTGCCGGCGCAATCCGGGTCGGCCGCGAGATAGGGCTTGTATTGAACCTTCACGGTGGCGGTCAGGGTGCGCGAGGTCGAGGTCGCTGTCACCGTGTGGCTGGCCGCGCCCTTGTCGCTCCAATTCACTAGAACAGAGCGTGTATTCGGGCTGCCATAAGGATTGTCGATCGATACGCTGTGCATCGATCCTGAGTCCCAGGCGAACAGGCTGGGCCCGTAGGCGGGCTGGCCGTCGACCAGGAAGCCGACGCCGGCCGGGGCGGTCTTGATCGTGGTCAGCGGCGTGCCGGTCGGCTCGACATAGGCAAAGACATAGTCGCTGGAGGTTCCCTTGACCGGGTTTGAGCCGCTGGGCGTGGGCTGGAACCAGCCGGCGAAGATGTAGCCGGCGGCCGGATGGGCGGTATAGGTCACAGGCAGGCGCGCCGGGTAGTACTTGCCGCTGACGCCGGTATAGGCTTTCGCCGCCGGTGCGCCCGTGACCGTGCCCTCGCCGATGATCGAGACCTGCGGCGCGAACTTCACCAGATGGATGAAGGCAGCGGTATAGACGCCGACGGCTGGCGATGTTGCGGGCGTCGCCGGCGTGCCGCCGCCCGGCTTTACCGTGATACTGTGGGACGCAGCGGTGGAATCGCTCCACCGGCCGTAGATATAGGCCTCGCCACCCACGGCCTGCGCCCCGGCGGCAACCGCCAGCGTATGTTTCGAATTCAGCGCCCAGGCGAAGGCCTTCGGCGTCTTGGTGGCGACGCCGTCGACCAGCACCGTCGCGCCGGACGGAACGGAGGCGATCGTCACCGTCTTCGGCGCGGCGTGGTAGATGCGCTCGATCGTATCGATATCGCCGGCGCTGTAGGTCGTCGCCTCCCCGAACTCGATCCCCGCCGGCTTGGACTCCATGACGATCCCGCCATTACGCGAGAAGGCCTGGGGGTAATAGTGCATGATGGAGCCGTAGTCGTAGCCCCCGATATCCTGCGCGTCGCCGACCGGGTGGGCGAACTGGGATTCCTGGCCGTCGATGACATTATCGAGGAAGAAACTGAGGAAGGTGTCGCGGTCAAAGCGTGACTGCTCGTGATACAGCCCGACCGCATGCCCCATCTCATGCATCAGCGACGCAACCGGGCAATCGGAACCGCCGTTGATTGCCTGACTGCCGGAGTGGATGTCGCCGATAAAGGAATAGCAGCTGTTGCCCGGCGGCAGGGTGAGGTCGAAATTCACATAATCGTGCTGGCCGGCGCGGGGCACGAATTTGAGCAGCCCTTTGAAGACGGCGTTGAAGTTTGTCACCGCCTTCTTGATATTCGCGGCGTTCCCGGCGGTGACCACATAGGGAATGGTGTAGACGCCCGCGGCCTTGGGCCAGAGCGAGCCGCTTTCCGCCGTAGCGAGGCCGTTCGGCTGCCGCCCGGATGCCGTCATCGCCGCAATATCATCGACATGGTCGAGGAGCATGTCGCCCTCGACGATCTTGAGGTCGCCCACCTGGCGATAGGTGACGATCTGCCCGCGGAAAAAGCCGGTGCGCAGTTCGGACGGCGACAGGGAAACGCCTTGCTGGGCACCCTGCCCGGCATGGGCGGACACGGTAACGACAAGAAGGCCAAGCAACAGACAAGCGGAATAGCGCGCAGGCAGATTCAAGTCCGTTCCCCCATGCAGCCCTATTCCTCGATACGCGGGCTTATATCCCACGGTTCAATCCGTCGGCACCCGGCGACCAAGCCATCCTACGATGTTACGAAGAAGACGTGGTAGTCATATACAGAGCAGCTCAAGCCATCCGCTCCATTGTACACGGCAATGCCGAATGCCGTCTTCTTGGCCAGATCGGCCGACTGCACCTTGAAGGTGATCCGATGCGACGACAGGTAGGTCGTCGGCGTATAGGCGCCATTGACGAAAATATCGGTCGAAGGGGTAAAGCCAGTTCCGATAGCCATCACCGTTTGCTGCCCACTGCCGACGGGAAAGCTCGCGGGGGAAAACGCCTTGATCTTCAACGGTTCGGCGATGGTATTGAAGGTCGCCGTCACAAGTTTCTCGCCGTCGACAATCAGCGATGCCGGATTGGGGTTGCCCGACAGATCGCCCGAGAAACCGGCCAGGAACCAGCCCGTAGCCGGGGACACTGAAATCCGTACGGATTTTCCCGCGGCATAGAAACCATCCGCTGAAGCCGGGGACAGCGACACTGTGCCCGCGCAACTTGGAACGGCGGTCACCGTCGGCTTAAATCCCTCCTGGAACACCGCGGTAATCGTTCGCGAGGCTTTGCCGGCGGCGACATCATGATCGGCCGCACCACCGTCGCTCCAGCGCTGGAAGATGATTCTCGTGGCGTCACCGCTGGTATCGGAGGTTGCGGACAAGCTGTGATGCGTTCCGGGCCCCCAGGCGAAGCGAGTTGGGCCGGACGCCATAGTCCCATCCGCAAGCACATCCAGCCCGGAGGGCTTCGTATCGATGGTGACCAATGCCGTGGAAGCGGGCACGAAACTGGCCGAAACATCGTCCTGCGCCAACGCGGTCAGAGGATTGCGCCCCGTTATCGCACTATACTGGTAAGTCCAGTTGGAGAAGACATAGCCGGCGGCGGGCCGCGCGGTGAACGCAACCGGCTGGCGCAGAGTATAGAAGCGGCCGGCGGCCCCCGCATAAGTTTTCGCAGCCGGCTTCGCGAGTATTGCGCCCTTGCCGGATACCGAAGGCTCGAACGGGATCAGCCGAATAAAATCGGCCGTATAGACCGTGACCGCCGGGGCCGTCGCGGACGCCGTCAGGCTTCCGTTTCCTGGGGCGACAACGATGGAATGCGATGCTTTGAGATTATCGTTCCATCGGCCGTAGACGTAGGTTTGACCATCAAGCTGCTGGGCCGTGGCAGCGACTTTCAGCTTATGAGAAGAGTTCAAAGGCCAACGGAACGTCCTTGGCGTCTTGAATGCGATGCCGTCCACGGACACGGACAATCCGGAGGGCGCGCTGTCGATCGTGACGGCCCTCGGCGCCGCCGAATACAGCCGTTTGATCGCATCGATATCTCCAAGGCTGTAGCTGTCCGAGACGCCGAAATCGATCCCCGCCGGCTTCGATTCCAGGACCGGTAGATTGTTTTTGGAAAAGTCGAAGGGCGCATACTGCATAATCGACTTGTAGTCGTAGAGGCCGAGATCCTGAGCATCCATGAAAATTGGCGGTCCATAGACGGGCTTGAAATCCGCCGCGAGATTGTCGTGATCCTCGACGATGAAATTATCCCGGTCCTGCCGATCCTGCTCATGCTCCAAGCCCACCGCATGCCCCATCTCGTGCAGCAGCGGCGGGACGCTGCATCCCGGATCGCCCGAGATTTCCTGGCGCCCGCCTGTACGGCCGACATTGGAATAGCAGGCGCCCACGTTCGGGGTGTTCAAATTGAAATCCACATAGTCGACTTCATTGGAACGCGGGACGAATTGAATCACACCTTTGAAAGTGGCGTTGAACTGAGCGATCGCCGCGTGGATATCGCTTAGCGGCCCGTGCGACACGAGATAGGGCACGCGCGCTAAGCCACCCGACTTCAACCAGAGCGACGAAGGATAGGCATTGCCGATCCCATACGGATGCCTGCCGCTTCCGTTCCGGGACCTTTTGACAAAGGTCGCGATGTCTTCGACATGATCCAGGACCATGTCGCCTTCGAGGATCGCCTTTCCATCGACCAGGCGATAGGTGACGGGATACCCGCGAAAGATGCCGAAGCGGATATCTTCGGCCGGTGCGATCCTACCCTCGGCATGAAGTTGCGACCACGCGCAAACACCTATGATCAGCGCCATCCATACGAGACGACCTCCAATCCGCATCGTTCTCATCCCTATCCGACGTCCTGTCCTTAAACTTTACTGCACAATAGAATTCGGGCCGATCGATCGCTAAGGAAAATCTCCATGCGTCTGTTCATCCGCTGCGTCGAAGGTGAGGTCCGGCTGGGGCCGGGCAAGGTCCAGCTGCTGGAGCTGATCGACACCCACGGCTCGATCAGCGAGGCGGCGCGGACGATGAGCATGTCCTATCGCCGGGCCTGGCTGCTGGTGGACGAGCTGAACCGCAGTTTCCGCTCCCCCGTCACCACTGCGCGGACCGGCGGCAAGGGCGGCGGGCACGCCGCGCTGACCGATTTCGGCCGCGAACTGATCGGCCTCTATCGCCGGATCGAGACCGATGCCGCAGCCGCTGCCGCCGGGTCGATGCGGAAGCTCGAAGAGCACATCGCTGCTCCTCGTTAAATCGGTGGGCTTAATCTGTTTGCCGGGTACGTGATATCCAATACACTATAACGAACTGGAGGATTCCCATGGTCCGCGCCTGTCTCGCAGCCGTTTTGTGTCTCGGTTTCAGCGTCGGGGCGTTGGCCGACCCGGCGGCCCACAGCGACAGCGTCGCCATCAAGGGCGGGGTCGATCATCCCAAGACCCTGGCGCTGGCCGACCTGCAGCACGCGCCGCAGACCACGGTCACCATCTCCCAGCATACAGGCCACGGCACGCTGGCGGGCGCCTTCGGCGGGGTGTCCCTCTGGGCCCTGCTGCAAGATGCCGGGGTGACCTTGGATAAGGGCAAGAAGAACGATCTGATCCATCATACCGTCACCGTGACCGGCAGCGACGGCTACAGCGCCGTGCTGTCGCTGGGTGAAATCGCCCCGGAAATCGGTGACGACCAGGCGATGATCGCCTGGCAGCAGGACGGCAAGCCGCTGGAGGGCGACCGTGGCTTTGCCCGCCTGATCGTCCCCAACGACAAGGCGGCGAGCCGCGCCGTCAGCGCCATAACGACAATCGAGGTCAAATAAGATGCTGAAAGCGATCCGCTATTTCGCCTTCCTGAGCTTGGCCGTCGCCCTGCTGGCGGGGCAGCCCGCCCTGGCCGACAATCTCACCGTCTTCGCCGCCGCCAGCCTCAAGAACGCGCTGGACGATATTTCGGCGAAATGGAAGGAGAGCAGCGGCGGCACGGTCGCCGCCTCCTACGCCTCCAGCTCGACCCTGGCCAAGCAGATCGAGCAGGGCGCGCCGGCCGATGTGTTCATCTCAGCCGACCAGCAATGGATGGACTATGTCGACAAGAAGTCGCTGGTCGAGAAACCGCACGACCTCTTAGGCAACCGGCTCGTGCTGATCGCCGGCAAAGACAGCAAGGCGTCGCTGAAGATCGAGCCGGGCGCGAAGCTGTCGGAAGCCGTGGGGGACGGCAAGCTGGCGGTCGGCGATCCTTCCAACGTGCCCGCCGGCATCTATGCCAAGGAAGCGCTGACCAATCTGAAGCTGTGGGATTCGGTGCAACCCAAGCTGGCCCCCGCGGCCGACGTGCGCGCCGCGCTGACCCTGGTTTCACGCGGCGAGGCCCCGCTCGGCATCGTCTACGAGACCGACGCCAAGGTCGACGCCAACGTCCGCATCGTCTCGGTCTTCCCCGACGACAGCCATAAGCCGATCGTCTATCCCGTGGCCGTGGTGAAGACGAGCAAGAACCCGGAGGCTGCCAAGTTCGTCACCTATCTGAACGGGCCGGCGGCGAAGGAAGTCTTCGTGAAGTACGGGTTCACGGTGAAGTAGGAAGAATTTTCATCCACAGATCCATCTGTGGATGAATTCATGGGTCCTCGATCCGCCCGTCCCTGATCCGCACCACCTTTTCAGCCAGGCGCTCGACCTCCTCCATCGCGTGGGAGACATAGATCATCGGGATGGGGAATTCCCGGGTCAGGCTCGCGAGATAAGGCAGGATTTCGGCGCGGCGTTCCTGGTCGACGGCTGAGACCGGCTCGTCCATCAGCAGGACCGCGGGGTCCGACAGCAGGGCGCGGCCGATGGCGACGCGCTGGCGCTCGCCGCCTGACAGGCGCCGGGGGGCGCGGTCGAGCAGCTTGGCGATATCCAGAATTTCGACAGTGCGTTCGAACGCTGCGGGCTTGGCCGCGCGGCGCGCCCAAGGGCCATAGAGGAGGTTCTGGCTGACAGAAAGATGCGGGAACAGCAGCCCGTCCTGGAATACCAGCCCGACCCGGCGCTTGGCCGCCGGCAGATTCAGGCCGGCGGCGGAATCGAACACCACGCGGCCGGCCAGCACAATGCGGCCTTCGTCAGGACGCAGCAGCCCGGCGATGAGGCGCAGGATCGTGCTTTTGCCCGCGCCGGACGGTCCGAACAGGGCCGTGACCCGCTCGGCCCCGGTGAAGGCGGCGTCGAGCCGGAAATCGCCCAGGGCGACCTGGGCGCTGAATTCCAGGCTGCTCATCGTGCGAGCCGCCTTTGGCCGGCGCGGATCAGCAGCTCGGAGACGACCAGCGAGCCAAAGGACAGGACGAGCGAGACGCCGCAGAGCCGCAACACCTCGGCATCGCCTTGCGGTGTCTGCAGCAGGGCGTAGATGGCGGATGCAATCGTGCGCGTTTCACCCGGGATGGAGGCCACGAAGGTGATCGTCGCACCGAACTCACCCAGGCTGCGGCCGAAGGCCAGCACCGCGCCCGAAAGCAGGCCCGGCAGGGCAAGCGGCAGGGTGACTGTCAGGAAGACGAGCCATCCCGGCGCGCCGAGCGTGGCGGCTGCCCCCTCCAGGTCGCGGTCGATGGCGTCGAAGGATAGGCGGATGCCGCGCACCATGAAGGGGAAGCCCATCGCCGCCGCCGCCACTGCCGCCCCGGTCCAGCGGAAGGCCAGCACGATACCCAATTCTTGATCCAGGAACCGGCCGATGACGCCATG